>NZ_MUXB01000081.1:0-48035 GCF_001994935.1 Herbaspirillum sp. VT-16-41 | reverse complement strand
CATGCCGACCACGAATGCCTGCGCCCGGCCGCCGACTTTGCGCCGATCGCCTATCCCAAGCCGGATGGCAAGCTGACATTCGATCGCCTGTCTTCGGTCTTCATCTCCAATACCAACCATGGTGAAGACCAGCCCGCCCACCTGACGCTGAAGGACAAGGCCGTGCCGGTCCAGATCAATCTGGCCAAGTACGCCGGCCCGGAAGCACGCTACTGCCCGGCGGGTGTCTATGAATTCGTCAAGAATGAAGACAACACCGACCGCCTGCAGATCAACGCCCAGAACTGCGTGCACTGCAAGACCTGCGATATCAAGGACCCGACCCAGAACATCGTCTGGGTCACGCCTGAAGGCGGCGGCGGGCCGAACTACTCGGGCATGTAAGCACCCTGCCCCATCAGGACAAAAGCCGCATCCTCGGATGCGGCTTTTTGCATGTTGCCGTCGTCAGACGCCAGCCGGGCGTTGCGGCGGCGTCCAGCTACCGTTGACGATCTTCTCCAGCCAGAACAGGCCGATGACGGTCTTGACGTCGGTAATCTGGCCGTTGCGCACCTGTTCCAGCAAATCGGCAAGCGGCGCCTTGTAGACATCCAGGAACTCGCCCTCATCCAGTTCGCGCTCCCCTTCCTTCAGTCCACGTGCCAGGTAGAGCACCAGATGTTCGTCAGAATAGGCGATGGCATTGTGAATGGTGCAGACGTACTGCCACTCGGTAGCCGTATAGCCGGTCTCTTCCTTGAGCTCGCGCTTGGCACACTCCAGCGTATCTTCGCCCGGATCGATCTTCCCCGCCGGCACCTCGATGAAGACGCGATCCAGCGGATAACGGAACTGGCGCTCCATCAGCACGCTGCCGTCGTCGAACAAGGGCAGCACCGTCACGGCGCCGGGATGCTTGATGTATTCGCGCGTGCTTTCCTTGCCATCGGGCAGCACGATGGTGTCCTTCTGAACCTTGAGGAAATGACCTTCGTAGACCCGGCGGCTGTCTTTCTGCGTCTCTTTGAGGTGGGCGTCCATGATGTGAGCGTGGTGTGAAAGTGGTGGAATGAAATGGGGGGGTGGCCGCCGGACGAGGATGGCGGCTCCGATGTAAAAAAGGCGCCGATCCAGGATCGACGCCTCTTGCTGGCAGGTTCAGGCGTGCTGCTTGCGCAGGTAGCGCATCACGTAACCGGGATAGGCCAACACCAGGAACAGACAGCCGGTGATGGCATAGAATTCCCAGCCCTGCGAAAAGACGTTGCCGATACCTGCTTCCAGGAAATGTGCCACGACGCCCACGCCGAAATACAGCACCAGCAGCTCGATCAGCCGCACCCAGACCGGCTTGACCCAGGCGGCGTCGCGCTTGAGCGGGATGAGGCCGAACAATTGCTGGTTGAAAAAAGGCAAATTGGCCGCGAAGGCGGCCAACAGGATCACGATCCAGCTGAACAGGGAAACGTTCATTTCCCTGCTTCCTTACGCAACGACCTTGCTGAGGAAGGTCGCCAGCGTGCTGACGATGGCATTGGTGCAGGCATCCATCAGGTGACCCGGCCACAGGCCGATGGCCAGGGCAGCGATACCGTTCAAGCTCAGCACCACGCGCATTTCCGGTGTGGCGACGATCTTGGCGGTATCGGTCGGCTCATCGAAGTACATGACCTTGACCACACGGATGTAGTAGAAGGCACCGATCAGCGAGAAGATCACGGCCAGCACCGGCAGCCAGATCTGGCCGGTGGCCATGGCGGCCTGCAGCACGGACAGCTTGGCATAGAAGCCCACCAGCGGAGGAATACCGGCCAGCGAGAACATCATGATCATCATCACGGCAGCAAACCAGGGGCTGCGCTGATTCAGACCCTTCAAGTCTTCCAGGGTATCGGCCTCGAAACCGGAGCGCGACAGCAGGATGATCACGCCGAAGGAACCGAGTGTGGTGATCACATAGGTCACCGCATAGAACAGCGACGAGCTGTAGGCGTTCACGGCCGAGAACAGGTTGCCATCGACCACGCCGGACATCATGCCCAACAGCATGAAGCCCATGTGCGAAATGGTCGAGTAGGCCAGCATGCGCTTGATGTTGGTCTGAGCGATGGCGGTGACGTTACCCAGGATGATGGACAGCACGGCCAGCACCATCAGCATCTGTTGCCAGTCCACGGCCAGCGGCAGCATGCCTTCGACCAGCAGACGGAAGGTGATGGCGAAAGTGGCCAGCTTGGGAGCGGCACCCAGCAGCAGGGTCACAGGAGTCGGCGAACCCTGGTAGACGTCCGGCACCCACATGTGGAAGGGAACGGCACCCAGCTTGAAGGCCAGGCCAGCCACCACGAACACGATGCCGAACACCAGCGGAGTACGGTCAACGGTACCGGAGACGATGGCACGGAACACTTCGTTCAATTCCAGCGCGCCACCGGTCGCACCATACAGCATGGACATGCCGTACAGCAGGAAGCCGGAAGCCAGCGCGCCCAGGATGAAATACTTCATGCCGGCTTCGGTGGAAGCGGCGTGGTCACGACGCAGGGCCACCAGCGCGTACAGCGACAGCGACATCAGTTCCAGGCCCAGGTAGATGGACAGGAAGCTGTTGCCGGAAATCATGACCATCTGGCCCAGCAGGGCAAACAGCGCCAGGGCGTAGTATTCGCCGCCCAGCATGCCACCGGTGATGCCGCGCGCAGTGTTGTACTGGCGCGAGTAGATCAGCGTCACACCCACACCCAGGTAGGTGAACAGCTTCAACAGGTTGGCCAGCGGATCGGACACGAACATGTTGTTGAACGTGTAGACCGTCGCGCCGCTGTTGAGATCGACAAAGGTCAATACCGCGCACACCACCAGTGCCGCCAGGGACAGCAGATAGGTGATGACGCGCTTGCTTTCCGGCAGGAACATATCGATCAGCAGGATCGCGGAGGTCGCGATCAGCAGAAATATTTCCGGATAGACAGGGATCAGATTCATGTTATTCATTTAGTTACTACCGCTTGTGTTCGCCCGCTTGTGTCGCGACTTCCGGTCGCGCCGCCCGACCGGCAATGTCACACCGGCTCGTCTCGTTACTCGTTGTTGCCCAGCTTTCTGGCTGGCGGGACGCGAGCGCCCCGCCCTTCACATCTTTGTTGCGCAGATCAGTTGATCTTGGAGACCGCCACATGCTTCAACAGGTCGGTCACCGAAGTCTGGATGCTGTCGGTGATGATGCCGGGATAGATACCCATGACCAGGGTAGCAATGGCCAGCAGACCCAGGATGAAGAACTCGCGGGCATTCACATCGACCAGCTCGGCCACGTGGTGGTTGGTCACGGCGCCGAAGATGACGCGCTTGGCCAGCCACAGCGAGTAGGCCGCACCCAGGATCAGGGCGGTTGCCGCCAGCAGGCCGATCCAGAAGTTGAACTTCACAGCACCCAGAATCACCATGAATTCGCCAACGAAACCGGAGGTGGCCGGCAGGCCGCAGTTGGCCAGCGAGAACAGGATGAAGAAGAAGGCGAAGCGCGGCATCTTGTTGACCACACCACCGTACTGCGAAATCTCACGGGTATGCATCTGGTCGTACAGCACGCCGATACACATGAACATGGCGCCGGAGACAAAACCGTGCGAGATCATCTGCACGATGCCACCCTGCACTGCCATGTCGTTGAACATGAAGAAGCCCAGGGTGACGAAGCCCATGTGGGCGATCGACGAATAGGCCACCAGCTTCTTCATGTCCTGCTGCACCAGTGCCACCAGACCGATGTAGATCACGGCCACCAGCGACAGGAAGATCATGAAGCCGGACAATGCATGGCTGGCGTCAGGCAGGATCGGCAGCGAGAAGCGCAGGAAACCGTAGGCGCCAAGCTTCAGCATGATCGCCGCGAGCACGATGGAGCCGCCGGTCGGCGCCTGCACGTGGGCATCCGGCAACCAGGTGTGCACCGGCCACATCGGCACCTTCACGGCGAAGGCGGCCAGGAAGGCGAAGAACAGGATCTTCTGCTCCAGCATCGACAGCGGCACCTGATGCCAGGTCGGGATCTCGAAGCTGCCACCGGACACGTAGTACAGGTAGATCAGCGCGATCAGCATCAAGAGCGAACCCAGCAGCGTGTACAGGAACAGCTTGAAGGCTGCATACACGCGGTTGTCACCGCCCCAGACGCCCACGATGATGAACATCGGGATCAGGGTCGCTTCGAAGAAGGCATAGAACAGCATCGCATCCAGCGACGAGAAGACGCCGACCATGATGCCCGAGAGGATCAGGAAGGCGCCCATGTACTGAGCGACACGCTTCTGGATCACCACCCAGCCGGCCAGCACCACGATGACCGTGATGAAGGCGGTCAGCGGTACGAACCACAGCGAGATGCCGTCCAGTCCGAGGAAGTAGCTGATGTTGAAGCGGTCGATCCAGGGCGTCTTTTCGACGAACTGGTAACCGTGCGCCAGCGGATCGAAATGCTGGATCAGAGGGAAAGTAACGACCAGGCCGACCAGCGAACCGAACAGCGCCAGCCAGCGGCTGAGCGCCGGATTGCTGTCGCGGCCCAGTGCCAGGACGAGGATGCCGAAGACGATCGGTACCCAGATCGCAAGGCTCAAGATGGGAAATGTTGACTGCATCATGGTTGTTATTTACTCGGACAGCTTATTTGGCGAACGGGAACGGCATGAACCACACCAGGAAACCCAGCACCCCGATGATCATCACGAATGCATAGTGATAGATGTAACCGGACTGCCAGAGACGCGTGAATTTCGAGAACCAGCCAACAACCTTGGCGCTGCCGTTGACGAACAGGCCGTCGATCAGGCCACGGTCGCCCACGGTGGACAGGCCGCTACCCAGCAGGCGGGCACCGCCAGCGAAGACGACTTCGTTGAACTTGTCCATGTAGTACTTGTTGTCCAGGATGGTGTAGATGATGCTGAACTTTTCCTTGAACCAGGCCGGAACGCGCGGATTGATCATGTAGCAGTAGTAGGCCACGACCACACCTGCAATGGCCAGCCACAGCGGCGCACTGGTGAAGGCATGCAGCACCATGGCCACCGGACCGTGGTATTCGTGGGCCAGCTCTTCCATGACCTTGTGGTTTTCACCGAAGAAGATCACGCCCTTGAAGAAATCGCCATACAGCATCGGCGAGATCGCGAAGAAACCGACGATGACCGAGGGGATGGCCAGCAGGATCAGCGGCAGGGTCACCACCAGCGGCGACTCGTGCGGCTTCTGTCCAGGAGCCAGACCATGGTGATGTTCATCGTGGCCATGATCGTCATGGGCATCATGCGCGTGGTCGTCGTGCACGCCGTGGGCGGCAGCCGGTGCGTGATGCTCGTCATGTGCATGGGCCTGGCCGAAACGTTCCTTGCCATGGAAGACCATGAAGTACATGCGGAACGAGTAGAAGGCGGTCACGAACACGCTGGCCAGCACGGCGAAATAGGCGAAGCCCGAACCCGGCAGGTGCGACTCGGCTGCGGCTTCGATGATCGAATCCTTGGAGTAGAAGCCGGAGAAGAACGGAGTACCGATCAGGGCCAGCGAACCCAGCAGCGAGGTGATCCAGGTGATGGGCATGTACTTGCGCAGGCCGCCCATGTTGCGCATGTCCTGATCGTGGTGCATGCCGATGATGACCGAGCCCGCACCCAGGAACAGCAGCGCCTTGAAGAAGGCGTGGGTCATCAGGTGGAACACGGCCACCGAGTAGGCCGACGCACCCAGTGCGACAGTCATGTAACCCAGCTGCGACAGCGTGGAGTAGGCCACGACGCGCTTGATGTCATTCTGCATGGTGCCCAGGAAGCCCATGAACAGCGCCGTGATGGCACCGATCACGAGGATGAAGGACAGTGCGGTATCGGACAGTTCGAACAGCGGCGACATGCGGGTCACCATGAAAATACCGGCCGTCACCATGGTCGCTGCGTGGATCAGCGCGGAAATCGGGGTCGGACCTTCCATCGAGTCCGGCAGCCAGACGTGCAGCGGGAACTGCGCCGATTTACCCATCGCACCCACGAACAGGCAGATGCAGGCCACGGTCAGCAGCATCCAGTCGGTACCCGGCAGGGTCAGCGTGGCCAGTTCGGCGCGCTTGGCGAAGACTTCGTTGTAGTTCATCGAACCGGCGTAGGCCAGCAGCAGGCCGATACCCAGGATGAAGCCGAAGTCACCGACACGGTTGACCAGGAAGGCCTTCATGTTGGCCTTGATGGCGGTCGGACGGGTGTACCAGAAACCGATCAGCAGGTAGGACACCAGACCCACCGCTTCCCAACCGAAGAACAGTTGCAGGAAGTTGTTGCTCATGACCAGCATGAGCATGGAGAAGGTGAACAGCGAGATGTAGGAGAAGAAGCGGTTGTAGCCCTCATCCTCGGCCATGTAGCCGATGGTGTAGATGTGGACCATCAGGGAGACGAAGGTCACCACGCACATCATCATCGCGGTCAGGCTGTCGACCATGAAGCCGATCTCCAGCTTGAGACCTGCCACCGTCATCCAGTTGTACAGCGTACCGTTGTAGGTGGCGCCATCCAGCACTGCGAGCAGGGTCTGGATCGAGATGATGGCGGCGATCAGCACGCCGAGGATGGTCACAGTGTGCGACACCTTGCGGCCAACCACGTTGCCGAAGAATTTGGTACCCAGCAGACCGGCGATGGCCGAGCCTGCCAGCGGCGCCAGGGGTACAGCAAGAAGAAGATGTGGGTTAAGTTGCCCAGCCATGATGAACCTTATCGCTTATTGGCTGCCCCGCTTGCACCATCTGCTGCAAGGGGGCCTCCCATCTTTAAATGAAATCCAAACCAGAACGCAAAAACAGGATGCTGCGGATGCCGACTCAGCCCTTGAGGCTATCGAGGTCTTCCACGTTGATGGTATCCAGGTTACGGAACAGCACCACCAGAATCGCCAGACCGATCGCGGACTCAGCCGCGGCCACGGTCAGGATGAAGAACACGAAGATCTGTCCGCCCGCGTCACCGAGGTAATGCGAGAAAGCAATGAAGTTCATGTTGACCGCCAGCAGCATCAGCTCGATCGCCATCAGCAGCACGATGATGTTCTTGCGGTTCAGGAAAATACCGACGATCGAGATCGCGAACAGGATCGCGCCGATGATCAGGTAGTGGGAGAGCGTGATTGCCATGATTCTTGTTCGCCCTTCTTAAGATTGTTGACCGGCGGCCGGCTTGTCGGCCACGACGGCGGCATCGGTGGCCGGCGCGTTGCGGGTGGATTCGGCCGGCATGCTGACCAGACGCACGCGGTCCGATGCCTTGACCTTGACCGCCTGGGCCGGGTCGAAGTACTTGCTGTCCTTGCGCTTGCGCAGGGTCAGTGCCACTGCGGCGACGATGGCCACCAGCAGGATCACGGCGGCGATTTCGAAGGCGTACACGTATTCGGTGAAGATCAGCTTGCCCAGCGGCTTGGTCTGGCCCAGCGTGTCGGATGCGGCCGGCACCTGCGATTCGGACACCCAGAAGCTGCGCAGCAGGACCGCGGCCATCTCCAGCACAATGATCACGCCGATGGTGGCAGCCAGCGGGAAGTAACCCCAGAAGCCTTCGCGCAGCTTGTCCAGGTTGATATCGAGCATCATCACCACGAACAGGAATAGCACCATCACCGCGCCGACGTAGACCAGCACCAGCACGATGGCCAGGAATTCGGCCTTGAGCAGCATCCAGAGACCGGCTGCCGAGAAGAAGGACAGCACCAGGAACAGCGCGGCATGCACCGGGTTGCGGGCCGTGATGACGCGTACGGCGGCAATCACCAGGATCACCGCGAACACGTAGAACAAGACAGTTTTAAATTCCATAATCAACCAGAAGTTGGTTCATTCAATCAGCACGGGGGGCCGCAGCTACGGCCATCCCATCGCAATACATCCAACAGATTCCTGCCAGCCTTCCACCACCCTGCCCGGCCGCCTTCAGGTGGCCCGGCAGTACCGATCAACGGTAGGCGGCGTCAGCGGCGCGGGCGGCGGCGATTTCGTTTTCGTAACGGTCGCCCACTGCCAGCAGCATTTCCTTGGTGTAGTACAGGTCGCCCCGCTTTTCACCGTGGTATTCCAGGATGTGCGTTTCAACGATCGAGTCGACCGGGCAGGATTCTTCGCAGAAACCGCAGAAGATGCACTTGGTCAGGTCGATATCGTAGCGGCTGGTGCGACGGGTACCGTCGGCACGCTGCTCGGATTCGATGGTGATGGCCATCGCCGGGCAGACCGCTTCGCACAGCTTGCAGGCGATGCAGCGTTCTTCACCGTTGGGGTAGCGACGCAGTGCGTGCAGACCACGGAAACGCGGCGACATCGGTGTCTTTTCCTCGGGGAATTGCACCGTGATCTTGCGCTTGAACAGGTAGCGACCGGTCAGGGCCAGGCCCTTGAACAGCTCGCGGAGCATCAGGCTGCCGAAAAAATCCTTAATAGCTTCCATTTTTAGCCTCAGCCTTCCAACTTATTTCCAGATATTCCACGGCGACTGAATCCAGATCGCCACGACCACCAGCCACACCAGGGTCAGCGGAATGAACACTTTCCAGCCCAGACGCATGATCTGGTCATAGCGGTAGCGCGGGAACGATGCGCGAATCCACACATACAGCGACAGGAAGAAGAAGGTCTTCAAGCCCAGCCAGATCCATCCCGGGATGAAATCCAGCGCCGATACCGGAGCCGACCAGCCGCCAAAGAACAGCAGTGCGGTCAGGATCGAGATCAGGATCATCGCGGCGTATTCCGCCAGGAAGAACATGGCGAAGGACATGCCCGAGTATTCAATCATGTGACCGGCCACGATTTCGGATTCACCTTCCACCACGTCGAACGGGTGACGGTTGGTCTCGGCCACGCCGGAGACGAAGTAGATCACGAAGATCGGCAGCAGCGGCAGCCAGTTCCAGGACAGGAAGTTCAGACCCATGCTGGCGAAATGACCGGTAGTCTGGCCCATGACGATGTCAGTCATATTCAGGCTGCCCGAGACCATCAGCACCACCACCAGGCAGAAGCCCATGGAGATTTCGTAGGACACCATCTGTGCCGAAGCGCGCATGGCACCCAGGAAGGCGTACTTCGAGTTGGAGGCCCAGCCGGCGATGATGATGCCGTAGACTTCCATCGAGGTGATGGCCATCAGGTACAGCAGGCCGGCGTTGACGTTGGCCAGCACGTGCTCGGGCGAGAACGGCACCACAGCCCAGGCGGCCAGCGCGGGCATGATGGTCATCACCGGGGCCAGGTAGAACAGCGCCTTGTTGGCCTTGGACGGAGTCGAGATTTCCTTGAAGATCAGCTTGACGGCGTCAGCGATAGGCTGCAGCAGACCGGCAGGGCCGACGCGGTTCGGGCCCAGACGCACGTGCATCCAGCCGATCAGCTTGCGCTCCCAGTAGGTCATGTAGGCCACGCAGACCAGCAGCGGCACCATCACCACCAGGATCTTGACCAGCGTCCACACCAGGGTGAACAGGGTCGGACCCAGGTAGGCCGGGCCTACGTTGTTGATTTGGGCGATCAGGTGATCCATTTTTACGCTTTCTCCACGACGATTGCGCCAAACATGCCGCCCAGTGCAGCGGTGGAGGCGTGCGCAGCAGCGACGCGGACCACGTTTTCCGGCAGTTTCTTATCGATGGCTGCAGTCAGCGCAGCGCTGCCGGAGCCTTGCTTGACCTTGACATGGTCGCCTTCGGCCACGCCCAGCTTGGCCGCCAGCACAGCCGACAGCCATGCCTTGGGCGCCTGGCCATCGCGGGTTTCCAGCAGCGGTGCGGAACGACGGGCAACGGCGTCGGCGAAGTAGATGGGCACATCGGCCACGCGTTCCACGCTACCAGTGGCAGCAGCAACTGCCTGCAGCTGCACGGAGGCAGTGTTGTTCAGGCGGGCCGACAGGTCGGTTTCCTTGCCCAGCAGCTCATCGCGGATGGATTCGGAAGTCTCGTAGTCGAAGTTTTCCAGCTCCAGCAGGTTACCCAGCACGCGCAGAACCTTCCAGCCTGGACGCGCATCGCCGGCCGGCTTGACGGTACCGTTGAAGCTTTGTGCACGGCCTTCGGCGTTGACGAAGGTGCCGGAGGTTTCGGTGAACGGAGCGATCGGCAGCAGGACGTCGGCGTAGTCGGCACCATGCTTGAAGGCCGACATGACCACGACCATCTCGGCCTGGTTCAGGGCAGCACGCGCGGCTTGCGGGTCATGGCTGTCCAGTTCCGGCTCGGCGTTCAGCAGCAGGTAGGCCTTGCGCGGCTGTGCGAACACGGCGGCAGCGTTGGCGCCCTTGCCCGGTGTCGGTACGGCGTTGGCCAGGTAGCCACCGACGGCGTTGCCGCCTTCGGTCAGCACACCCAGCTTGGCACCGGTCTGTTCAGCGATCCATTGGGCCGCAGCGTGCAGTTGTGCAGCTTGCGGATGCTGGACGGCGGCATTGCCCAGGAACACGGCGCGGCCTTCGCCCGACAGCAGGCTGGCGGCGGTGGTCTTGGCTGCATCGGAGGCGGTCACGCCGGCATAAGCGGCGGGAGCAGCCACGCCCTTGGCTTCGGCCACGGCCACGGCCACTTCGGCCAGGGCGGACAGCCATGCCGAAGGACCGGCGATGATCTTGTTGGCCACCGGCATCAGCAGGTCGTCGTCGGTCGCGTGCAGCACGCTGAGCTTGGCACCGCTCTTGACGGACTGGCGCAGGCGGGCCGACAGCAGCGGGTGGTCCTTGCGCAGGAAGGAGCCGATCACAAAGACGCGGTTCAGCTGCGAGAACTCGACGATGGACATGCCCAGCCACGGCTTGACCTGGCCATCCAGAGCGAAGTCGGACTGACGCAGGCGGAAGTCGACGTTGTCCGAACCGACACCGCGCACCACCTTCTGCAGCAAGTTCAGTTCTTCCAGCGTGGAGTACGGGGTACCCAGTGCGGCGATGGCATCGGCACCATGTTCATGACGGATGTTGCGCAGGCCGTGGGCAACGTATTCCAGCGCGGTCTGCCAATCCACTTCCTGCCACTTGCCGTCTTGCTTCAGCATGGGCTTGGTCAGGCGCTCGGCGCTGTCCAGGGACTCATAGGAGAAACGGTCCTTGTCGGAGATCCAGCACTCGTTGACTTCTTCGTTCTCGAAGGGCAGCACGCGCATGACCTTGCCGCCCTTGACCTGGACGATCAGGTTGGCGCCGACGCTGTCGTGCGGGCTCACCGACTTGCGACGCGACAGTTCCCAGGTACGGGCGCTGTAGCGGAACGGCTTGGAGGTCAGGGCACCGACCGGGCACAGGTCGATCATGTTGCCCGACAGCTCGGAGTCCACGGTCTTGCCGACGAAGGTGGTGATCTCGGAGTGTTCACCGCGACCCAGCATGCCCAACTCCATCACGCCGGCCACTTCCTGGCCGAAGCGCACGCAGCGGGTGCAATGGATGCAGCGGTTCATTTCCTTCATGGAGATCAGCGGACCGACGTCCTTGGGCTCCACGACACGCTTTTCTTCGTGGTAGCGCGAGGAAGAACCGCCGTAACCGACGGCCAGATCCTGCAGCTGGCACTCACCACCCTGGTCGCAGATGGGGCAATCCAGCGGGTGGTTGATCAGGAGGAATTCCATCACGCCCTTCTGGGCTTTGACGGCCTTGTCGCTGGCGGTGCGCACGATCATGCCGTTGTTCACGGGCGTGGCGCAGGCAGGCAGCGGCTTCGGGGCCTTTTCGACCTCGACCAGGCACATGCGGCAGTTAGCCGCGATGGACAGTTTCTTGTGATAGCAGAAGTGAGGGATGTACGTGCCGATCTTGTTGGCAGCGTCCATGACCATGCTGCCTTCCTGCACTTCAACCTTCTTGCCGTCTATTTCGATTTCAACCATGGCTGTTTGCCCAAGCTAAATATTCTTTGCCAACGATACCGGCGGAAGGCTCATCGCATTCCGCCCGGCATCCCCTGCCCTGTTCAGATGTATGCCGGAACCAGGCAGTGTTTGTGCTCGATGTGGTACTCGAACTCTTCACGGAAATTCTTCACGAACGCGCGTACCGGCATGGCCGCTGCATCACCCAGCGCACAGATGGTGCGCCCCTGGATGTTGTCGGCCACCGAGTTGAGCACGTCCAGATCTTCCATCTTGCCGTGACCATTCTCGATACGCTCCACCATGCGGTACATCCAGCCGGTGCCTTCGCGGCACGGCGTGCACTGGCCGCAGGATTCTTCGTAGTAGAAGTAGGACAGGCGCAGCAGCGACTTGACCATGCAACGGGTCTCGTCCATCACGATCACCGCGCCCGAACCCAGCATCGAGCCGGCCTTGGCGATGGCGTCGTAGTCCATGGTGGTGTCCATCATGACATCGCCACGGATCACCGGAGCGGACGAGCCGCCAGGAATGACTGCCTTGATCTTCTTGCCGCCGCGCATGCCACCTGCCAGTTCCAGCAGGGTGGAGAACGGCGTGCCCAGCGGGATCTCGTAATTGCCCGGACGCTCGACGTCGCCCGAGATCGAGAAGATCTTGGTGCCGCCGTTGTTGGGCTTGCCCATCTCGGCGTAGGCCTGCGGGCCTACCTGGAAGATGAACGGCACGGCTGCAAAGGTCTCGGTGTTGTTGATGGTGGTCGGCTTGCCGTACAGGCCGAAGCTGGCCGGGAAAGGCGGCTTGAAGCGCGGCTGGCCCTTCTTGCCTTCCAGCGATTCCAGCAGCGCCGTTTCTTCTCCGCAGATGTAGGCACCATAACCATGGTGCGCATGCAGCTGGAAGCTGAAGCCGGTACCGAGGATGTTGTCGCCCAGGAAGCCGGCGGCGCGCGCCTCTTCCAGAGCAGCCTCGAAGCGCTCGTACTCGGCGAAGATCTCGCCGTGGATGTAGTTGTAGCCGACGGTTATACCCATCGCGTAACCGCCGATGATCATGCCTTCGATCAGCGCGTGCGGATTGTAACGAATGATGTCGCGGTCCTTGAAGGTACCCGGTTCGCCTTCATCTGTATTGCAGACGAGGTACTTCTGGCCCGGGAACTGGCGGGGCATGAAGCTCCACTTCAGGCCGGTCGGGAAACCTGCGCCACCGCGACCACGCAGGCCGGAGGCCTTGAGGTCGGCGATGACTTTTTCGGGCGTGATCTTGTCGTTGAGGATGCGCTTGAGCGACTCATAGCCGCCGCGCTTGACGTAATCCTCGAGGTGCCAGTTCTCGCCATTCAGGTCGGCGAGGATCAGCGGTTTGATGTGGCGGTCGTGCAGGCAGGTCATTTCTTCAGTTCCTCCAGCAGCGCGTCGATCTTTTCGTTGGACATCCAGCTGCACATCTGATGGTTGTTGACCAGCATGACCGGTGCGTCGCCGCAGGCGCCCATGCATTCGCCTTCCATCAGCGTGAACTGGCCGTCGGCCGTGGTTTCACGATAATCGATGCCCAGCTTGTGCTTCAGGTGATGGGCGGCGCGTTCGCCACCCGACAGCAGACACGGCAGGTTGGTGCACACGGTGATCTTGTGCTTGCCCACCGGGCTGGTGTTGAACATGTTGTAGAAGGTCGCAACTTCCTGCACAGCCACGGCGGGCATGCCGATGTAGTCGGCGATTTCCTGCTGCAACTCGGCCGGCAACCAGCCATGTTCCACCTGGGCGATACGCAGTGCGGACATGACCGCAGACTGGCGTTGATCCGCCGGGTATTTCGCGAGTTCGCGATCGATCTTCTTAAGGGCTTCTTGACTTAACAGCATATCGTTGGCCATCCATGCGCATCATTACTGCGCGGTTATTGGATATTCCCCAAACCTGACGGGCTTCTCATCGAAGCCCGCCTTGACTCTTACTCTCGTTCGACTTACCGGTCGATTTCCCCGAACACGATGTCCTGGGTACCGATGATGGTGACCGCGTCGGCAATCATGTGACCCTTGGCCATTTCGTTCAGGGCCTGCAGGTGGGCAAAGCCCGGGGCGCGGATCTTCAGGCGGTACGGCTTGTTGGCACCGTCCGAGACCAGGTAGACACCGAACTCGCCCTTCGGGTGCTCGACGGCGGCATACGCTTCGCCGGCAGGCACGCGGAAACCTTCGGTAAACAGCTTGAAGTGGTGGATCAGGTCTTCCATGTTGGACTTCATGTCCGCACGCTTCGGAGGAGCGATCTTGTGGTTGTCGGTGATGACCGGACCCGGGTTGTTGCGCAACCATTCCACGCACTGCTTGATGATGCGATTCGACTGGCGCATTTCAGCCACGCGCACCAGGTAACGGTCGTAGCAGTCGCCGTTCTTGCCCACGGGGATATCGAAATCCATCAGGTCGTAGACTTCGTAGGGCTGCTTCTTGCGCAGGTCCCAGGCGATGCCCGAGCCACGCAGCATCGGACCGGAGAAACCCATCTGCAGCGCACGTTCCGGCGAGACCACGCCCACGCCCACCAGACGCTGCTTCCAGATACGGTTATCGGTCAGCAGGGTCTCGTATTCATCGACATAGGTCGGGAAACGGTTGGTGAAGTCTTCGATGAAGTCCAGCAGCGAACCCTGACGGTTTTCGTTCAGTTCGCGGATGGCCTTCTCGTTGCGCACGATCGAAGCCTTGTACTGCGGCATGCTGTCCGGCAGGTCGCGATAGACGCCACCCGGACGGTAGTAGGCCGCGTGCATGCGGGCGCCGGAAACGGCTTCGTAGCAGTCAAAGAGGTCTTCGCGTTCGCGGAAGGCATACAGCAGCACGCCCATTGCACCCACGTCCAGCGCGTGCGCGCCGATCCACATCAGGTGGTTCAGCAGGCGGGTGATCTCGTCGAACATCACGCGGATGTACTGCGCGCGCAGCGGCACTTCCAGACCCAGCAGGCGCTCGATGGCCAGCACGTAACCGTGCTCGTTGCTCATCATCGAGACGTAGTCCAGGCGGTCCATGTAAGGCACGGACTGCAGGAAGGTCTTCTGCTCGGCCAGCTTTTCGGTGCCACGATGCAGCAGACCGATATGGGGGTCGGCGCGCTGGATGACTTCACCGTCCAGCTCCAGCACCAGACGCAGCACACCGTGCGCGGCCGGGTGCTGGGGACCGAAGTTCAGCGTATAGTTTTTGATCTCTGCCATTATTTGATCCCGTAGTTTTCTTCACGAATGATGCGCGGAGTAATCTCGCGCGGCTCGATCGTCACGGGTTGATAGATGACGCGTTTCTGTTCGGCGTCGTAGCGCATTTCGACATAGCCCGACACCGGGAAGTCCTTGCGGAACGGGTGGCCGATGAAACCATAGTCGGTCAGGATGCGGCGCAGGTCGGGGTGGCCGTCGAACAGGATGCCGTAGAAGTCGAAGGCTTCACGTTCGTACCAGCCAGCCGAATTCCAGATCGGATCGACCGATGCCACGATGGGCAGATCGTCATCCGGTGCGAACACGCGCACACGCACACGCCAGTTGTGCGCAATCGACATCAGGTGCGACACCACGGCAAAGCGCGGGCCTTCCCAGGCGCCGTCGCCATAGGTCGAATAGTCCACGCCGCACAGATCGAGCAGCTGCTCGAAGCGGGTATCGGCATGGTCGCGCAGAACGCGCATGGCCGACAGATAGTCGGCCGCCTTGACCACCACGGTGACTTCACCGAGGGCCACGGTCAGATTCTGAAGATACCCTCCAAGCGCATTACGCAGGGCGGCTTCGAGAGTTTCCAATTTTGTCGTCATACTGCCCTCTTAGCGCGCGATGGTGTTGGTGCGCTTGATCTTGTTCTGCAGCTGGATCACGCCATACAGCAGCGCTTCAGCCGTTGGTGGGCAACCAGGAACGTACACGTCCACCGGCACGATGCGATCGCAACCGCGCACCACCGAGTAGGAGTAGTGATAGTAACCACCGCCATTGGCACAGGAGCCCATGGAAATGACCCAGCGCGGCTCCGGCATCTGGTCGTAGACCTTGCGCAGTGCCGGCGCCATCTTGTTGCACAGGGTGCCGGCCACGATCATCAGGTCGGACTGGCGCGGCGACGGACGGAACACCGCACCGAAGCGGTCCAGGTCGTAACGCGAAGCACCGACGTGCATCATTTCAACCGCGCAGCAGGCCAGACCGAAGGTCATGGGCCACAGGGATCCGGTACGGGTCCAGTTGATTACCTTATCCAGCGAGGTGGTAACAAACCCCTCATTCAATACGCCTTCAATAGACATGGCTTACTCCCAATCCAGGGCACCCTTTTTCCAGATGTACCAAAATCCGACAACAAATTCAGCGATGAAGACCATCATCGTGACGAAACCTTGCCAGCCCAGCTCACGCATGGACACGCCCCAAGGGAAGAAGAAGGCGGTTTCCAGATCAAACAGGATGAACAGGATGGCGATCAGGTAGTAGCGCACATCGAACTTCATGCGCGCATCTTCGAATGCTTCGAAACCGCATTCGTAAGGAGAAGTTTTTTGAGCGTCCGGCTTGTGCGGACCGAGAAGACGACCGAGGAGCTGGGGAGCGACACCGACACCGATGCCGACAAGAATAAACAGGAGGACTGGGAAGTAATTTTCGAGGTTCACGATTGGCCGCTATGCGTTGGTTTATCGATGGGAATGATTCTCAATATCAATCAGAAACTTCCTCGACAAAAAGCCAGCTCAGGCACTAGGACCTTCGCTGGCTTTTCATTTCATTTCTATGGTGCCGACGACGAGACTCGAACTCGTACAGCTTTCGCCACTACCCCCTCAAGATAGCGTGTCTACCAATTTCACCACGTCGGCCTGAGACTGCTATTGTACCTTCATTTGTTACTCTTGTTCAATGCACAATCAGCTAAAAAGAAAGATTCTTCTATGTTTATTCCGGGATTATTCCAGAATGCGCAAAGGCTTATTTCGGAATCTGATTCGACTGGTCGGCCGGCTTGGCAGCATCAGCCGGAGCAGCAGGAGCCGCCGGCGCAGCTTGTTGGGCAGGAGCGGCCGGCGCCTGCAGATTATCCATCACGCCGCCGCTTTGCGCTACGTGATGATTGCCGATGAAAGTCAGACCCAGGGTCGCGACGAAGAAGATGCCGGCTGCCACGGCGGTCGACTTGGACAGGAAGTTCGACGACCCGGTGGCACCAAACAGGCTGCCGGACGCGCCGGAGCCAAAGGCTGCCCCCATGTCGGCACCTTTACCGTGCTGCAACAGCACCAGACCGATGATCGCCAGCGCCGCCAGCACCTGAACTACAACCACAACCAAAAACAAAGTATTCATTTAAACAAGTCCACTCTTGATGTTTCAATTGCCCGCTGCCGAAGTATCCCTTCCGCAACTGACAAACCCCTTACTCTACCCTTCAGGCCGCCGCGTTGACGATGGCCAGAAAATCCGTTGCCTTCAGTGCCGCGCCGCCGATGAGACCACCATCGATATCGGCCATGGCCAGCAATTGCTGCGCGTTGTCCGGCTTCATGCTACCGCCGTACAGGATGCGCACCTTGGCGGCTGCCTCGGCACTCTTGGCACCCAGGCGTGCACGCAACATGGCATGTACTTCCTGCGCCATTTCCGGCGTCGCCGTCTTGCCGGTGCCGATGGCCCAGACAGGCTCGTAAGCCACCACGATGCGCGCCGCATCCTCAACGCTCAAGGCCGTCAGCACCACATCGAGCTGACCACCCACGATTTCATTGGTCTGGCCGGCCTCACGCTGCTCCAGCGTCTCACCCACGCAGACCACCGGCACCAGGCCGGCACTCAGCGCTGCCACCGTCTTGGCCGCCACCGCTGCGTCGGATTCACCATGGTAGGCGCGACGCTCGGAGTGGCCGAGGATGACGTATTGCACGCCAAATTCCTGCAACATCGATGCCGACACCTCACCGGTATAGGCACCTGAGGCGTGGGCCGACATGTCCTGCGCGCCCAGCGCCACGGCCGAACCGGCGACGGCGCCCTGCACCTGTGCCAGATAAGGTGCCGGAACACATACCGCGACGTCGCAGACAGCGGCCGGCAGGCCTTCCTTGATGCCGGCCACCAGGGCCGCATTGGCAGCCAGGCTGCCGTTCATTTTCCAGTTACCGGCTACAAGTTTGCGACGCATAGGCTGTGTTCTACGAGATGGGTGTCAATTTGGATAACCTCGTATTGTAGCCGGTTGCTGTAAAGGCGGTCAAACCGGACCGCCCGAGCTTCACCTGCGCGCCTACAGTTCCAGCATGATCTTGCCGATGTGGGCACTCGATTCCATCATCGCGTGCGCCTGGGCCGCCTGTTCCAGCGGGAAGCGCTGGTGGATCACCGGCTTGATCTTGCCGGCCTCGATCAGCGGCCAGACGTGCTGACGCAGATTGGCCGCAATGGCCGCCTTGAACGCCACCGGGCGCGGGCGCAAGGTCGAACCGGTGATGGTCAGGCGACGACGCATCACCTGCCCCATGTCGAGCTGCCCCTTGGCACCGCCCAGCTGGGCGATGAAGACCAGCCGACCATCGTCGGCCAGCGCCTTGATCTCGCGTGGCAGGTAATCCCCACCGACCATGTCCAGGATGACATCCACCCCACGCCCACCGGTCAATTCCTTGACCACGGCCTCGAAATCCTCGGTCTTGTAGTTGATGGCGCGCTCCGCACCAAGCTCTTCGCAGGCCCGGCACTTGTCGGCACTGCCGGCGGTGGCGAACACGCGATGCCCCAGGGCGCGGGCGATCTGGATGGCCGTGACGCCGATCCCGGACGAACCGCCCTGCACCAGCAGGGTTTCCTCGCCCGACAGTTGACCCCGGTCGAAGACATTGCTCCAGACCGTGAAGTAGTTTTCCGGCAGCGCGGCCGCCTCCAGGGCGCTCAGGCCCTTAGGTACCGGCAGACACTGCGCCAGCGGGGCCGCACAGTATTCGGCATAGCCGCCACCCTGCACCAGCGCGCAGACCAGGTCGCCCAGCCTGAAGCCGCTGTCGCCCAGCTCACCGGCCACGATCTCGCCGGCCACTTCCAGGCCAGGCAGGTCGGAGGCGCCCGGCGGCACCGGATAGTTGCCGGTACGCTGGAACACGTCCGGACGGTTCACGCCGGCGGCATGCACCTTGATCAACACTTCACCGGGCTTCAACTCCGGCACCGGGCGCTCGCAGGGCTGCAATACCTCGGGGCCGCCAAATTCCTTGATTTCGATTGCTCGCATGGGTCCTGTCCTTGATCGATAGTGGGTTCAGAGCGACGCCGCGGCGCGCGCAGCCGTGTCATAGAGCCCGGAGGCATTGCGCAACAGCTGGGCCGCCTGGCCGATGTCATGATTGGAGACGCCGCTTTCGGCCTGGGTCTCGATGAGGCAGCGCTCGCGCACCTCACGGTAGCGCATGCACAGCGCCTGCCCCTCGGGCGTGGTGGAAAACAGCAGTTCCTTGCCGGCCTTCTCGCTCTGCACCAGACCGGCCTTCACCAGCTTCTTCAATGCATAGGTGACCACGTGGGTATCTTCGACGTTCAATACGAAGCAGATGTCAGCCAGCTTCTTCTTGCGCTCGCGGTGGTTCACGTGATGCAGCAGGGAGACTTCGATGGCCGTCATGTCCTTGGCGCCGGCGGCCGACATGCAGCGCACCATCCAGCGGTTGAAGGCGTTGCCCGCCATGATCAGTCCGTATTCCAGTTCGGACATCTCGGCACTGCGCTCGGAAACCAGATGCTGGGAAGAGACGATCTGGGGTGCGTTGGAAGGTGGGTTGGGCTGGTTCATCAGGGCAAGTTCAGTCACGACAAAATGGCAACACTATATCGCAAAGCAAAATAAATAATTTATCGACACATTGTCTGTATTTTGCGCGGAAGGTAATATCGGCATCCAGGTAGTCGCCTTAAATTTACAAGCCGACAAGAACTGCCGCCGATTCACGCGCCGACGCCATCACGGGCCGATCGCCTCATCCATACCGAGCAACAACAAGAACATGCAGCCCCCGAAGATTCATCCGCTAGGCGACAGCGCGCTGCTCTGCAGCCTGCCCGCGCCTGCAAGCCTGCCCCAGCAGCAGCGCATCTGGAACCTGGCCCAATTGGCCGCCCAATGGGACGAAGTCAGCGAAGTGGTCCCCGGCATGAACAACCTGACCCTGTTCCTGCACCGCCCGGTGCGTGACCTGGACACCTTGCGCGAACGCATCACGCAAGCCTGGCCCGGCCTGCATGCCAGCCGCTACCAGGGCCGCGTGGTCGAGATCCCGGTGGTCTACGGCGGCGATGCCGGCCCCGACCTGGAGAACGTGGCGCGCCACACCGGCCTGTCCAGGGAGGAAGTGATCCGCCGCCATAGCGCCGGTGACTACGTGGTCTATTTCCTCGGCTTCATGCCGGGCTTTGCCTACATGGGTGGCCTGGCCCCGGAACTGGCCACGCCACGCCACACCACCCCGCGCATGACCATTCCTGCCGGTTCGGTGGGCATCGGCGGCGAGCAGACCGGCGTCTACCCGATGCCCTCGCCCGGTGGCTGGCAGGTGATCGGCCAGACCGCCCTGCACCTGTTCGACCCGGCCCAGGAACCACCGACGCTGCTGCGTCCGGGCGACCATGTGCGCTTCACCGTGGAAAGGATCGACGCATGATCGAGATCCTCCAACCCGGCATGCTGGCCTCGGTACAAGACCTCGGACGCCCCGGCCATCGCAGCCAGGGCATCCATCCCGGTGGCGCCCTCAACGCACTGGCCCTGGCCAGCGCCAACCTGCTGGTCGGCAATGCGCCCGGCGCCGCCGGCATCGAGATCACCATGGGCCTCTGCGAACTGCGCTTCGGTCGCGCCACCCGCATTGCACTGGGCGGTGACGATATCGGTGCCACGCTCGACGGCAAACCGATATCGGCCTGCTGGAGCCTGCCGGTCAGCGCCGGCAGCGTGCTGCGCCTGGCCCCGGTGGCGTCCGACCTGCCGCAGCACCCGGCGCGCCACAGCATGCGCAGCTACCTGGCGGTGGCCGGCGGCATCGATGTGCCCGTGGTCCTGGATTCGCGCAGCACCGACCTGAAAGCCGGCTTCGGTGGGCATCAGGGACGCGCCCTCAAGCGTGGTGACAAACTCGCGGTCGGCGACGACCAGGCCGCCCTGCGCGCAGTCAGCGGCCCAGCCTTCGGTGTCCGCGCCCCCGATTGGAGCCGCAGCGACCTGCCAGCGCATCAGCGCGGCGGGCATATCACGCTGCGCGTCTTGCCCGGCCCCGAGATCGAGGAATTCACCAAGGCCGCACGCGAAGCCTTCTGGTCCACGCCCTGGCGCATCACCCCCAGCAGCAACCGCATGGGCTACCGGCTGGAAGGCGAAGAGCTCAAGCGCAAGCACGCCCGCGACATGCTCTCCCATGGTGTGGTACCGGGCGTGATCCAGGTGCCGCCTTCGGGCCAGCCCATCATCCTGATGGGTGACGCCCAGACCACCGGAGGCTATCCCAAGATCGGCGTGGTCATCGGCGCCGACCTGTGGAAGCTGGCGCAGGCACCGCTCAATGCCACCCTGCGGCTTGAGCCCTGCACCCTGGAACAAGCCCTGCTCGCGGCCGAGCAACAGCAGCGCTATCTCGATACCATCCGCGATACCGTGGCGGCGCTGGACTGGTCGCGCGCCACGCTCTACAAGAAATGAGGATTACGCCATGCACATCGACCTGAATGCCGATCTCGGCGAAGGCTGCGACACCGATGAAGAACTGCTGACCCTGGTCAGCTCGGCCAACATCGCCTGCGGCTGGCATGCCGGCGACGCCGCCACCATGCGCCGCTGCGTGCGCTGGGCAATCCAGAACCACGTCGCCATCGGCGCCCACCCCAGCTTCCCCGATCGCGAAAACTTCGGCCGCAGCACCATGCACCTGCCGCCCGAGGAAATCGTCAGCGGCATGCTCTACCAACTCGGTGCACTGGACGCCATCGTGCGCGCCGAAGGCGGCCGCCTGCGCCACGTCAAGCCGCATGGTGCGCTCTACAACCAGGCCGCCAAGGATGCCGTGCTGGCCAACGCCATCTGCGCCGCCATCCGCACCTTCAATCCGGAACTGAGCCTGGTTGGCCTGGCCGGCAGCGAACTGATTGCCGCCGCCCGTCATGCCGACCTCAATGCGGTGGAAGAAGTCTTCGCCGATCGCGCCTATGAGCCCGACGGCAGTCTGGTGGCGCGCAGCAAGCCGGGTGCCATGATCGAGAACGATCAGGATGCCATCGCCCAGACCCTGATGCTGGTCCAGCAGAAGCAGGTCAAGGCCGTCGACGGCAGCCTCGTCAGCGTGAACGCCCAGACCGTCTGCCTGCACGGAGACGGCCCGCATGCGCTGGATTTTGCGCGGCAGATCCGCGCCCGCCTGCATGAAGAACGCATCGCCGTGCGTGCCGCGGCCTGAACAGCTTGTCGGCGCTAGCGCGCCTCACGAATTGCCCGGTCCTCCGGACAAATTGCAGTACCCATAACAATTAGAAATGTCGAAGCTGGGAGACCATGAGATCGCGACTACTCCATGCCTGCGTCCATCAGGACGCATCAGCAGGGAGGCCACGGTCAGGCTGGCATGGCCCTTGCAGCGACTGGTTCAACTCATTCACAACCAGGAGTCTTCATGGAGAGCACGACACTATTGCCACTGATCGGGATACCGATCGTCGTGGCCGGATTTGCACTACGTTTCAACCCGCTGCTGGTGGTCACGGTCGCGGGGCTGACGACCGGACTCTCGGTCGGCATGGATTTCGGCATGCTGCTGGAAACCTTCGGCGAGAAGTTCGTCAACAGCCGTTCCCTGGCGACCTTCCTGCTGATCCTGCCCATTATCGGGCTGCTCGAACACTACGGTCTGAAGGAACGTGCACAAGCCTGGATTTCAGGCATTGCCAGCGCCACTTCCGCGCGCATCCTGATGCTCTATTTCCTACTGCGTGAAGGAACTGCCGCGCTGGGTCTGATCTATCTCGGCGGCCAGGCGCAGACCGTGCGTCCGCTGCTGGCGCCGATGGCCGAAGGTGCCGCCGTCAACGCCTATGGCGAAGACCTGCCGCAACCCATTCGCGACAAGATCAAGGCGCACGCTGCCGCCTGCGACAACATCGCCGTGTTCTTCGGCGAAGACATCTTCATCGCCTTCGGCGCCGTCCTGCTGATGGATGCCTTCCTCAAGGAAAACGGCATCACCAACATCGAACCGCTGCACATCGGTTTGTGGGCCATCCCCACCGCTCTCTCGGCGCTGGTGATCCACATGTTCCGCCTGACCCGCCTGGACGCCTCCATCCGCCGCGACGTGGATGCCTGGAAAGCCGGCCAACCCGACTCCGCCAAGGTGGCCGCATGAACACGCTCATTTCCATCAACCGCATCTACTACCTCATCGGCATCATCGTCATGATGCTGGTGGTGATGACCCTGCGCGACAAGGGCAACCCCAAGCGCCTGAGCACGGCGTTGTTCTGGTTCCTGTTCGGCGCCGTCTTCCTGTTCGGCGACCTGCTGGTGGAGAACCTGGGCAAGTCCATGGCTCACCGCATCATCGGCGCCACCGTCATCATCATCTCGCTCATCGCCGGCACCGGCATGCTTTCCATGGGCAGCTACGCCACTTCGAGCTACGAAGAACGCGTGAGCTCGGCCAAGCGTCTGGGCAACTGGCTGTTCTTCCCGGCCGTGCTGATCCCGGTGATCACGGTGGCCTGTACCGTGCTGCTCAAGGGCGTATCGGTTGGCGGCGTGATGCTGCTGGACCAGAAGCAACTGACCCTGGCAGCACTCTGCGTAGCCTGTATCTTCGCCCTCATCGCCGGTTGCGTGCTGACCCGTGGCACGCCGCTGCAGGCGGTGCGCCAGTCGCGCCGGCTGGTGGACTCGATCGGCTGGGCCGCCATCCTGCCGCTGATGCTGGCCATGCTGGGAGGCGTCTTCGTGGCCGCCAAGACCGGCACCTCGGTACAGCAGGTGGTGAGCCTGTTCGTCAATCCGGACAACCGTTTCCTGGTGGTGGTGATCTATTGCGTGGGCATGGCGCTATTCACCATGGTCATGGGGAACGCCTTTGCCGCCTTCCCGGTGATGAGCGCGGGCATCGCCCTGCCCTTCCTGATCGTCGGCCATCATGCCGACCCGGCACCGCTGGTGGCCATCGGCATGTACTCCGGCTACTGCGGGACCTTGATGACTCCCATGGCCGCCAACTACAACATCGTGCCGGCTGCACTGCTGGAACTGAAGAACAAGTACCAGGTCATCAAGGTACAGATTCCGACCGCCCTGACGCTGCTGACGGTCAACGTGTTCCTGATGTATTTCCTGGCTTTCCGCTGATCGTATCGGCGAGCCTGAAGTGGCCGTCCAAGCGCGGCCACTTCGTTCCATCCCTGCCTCATGAAGTCCAAGGAATCCCCCATGCAACTCACCATCGAACGGGCAGAAGACTTTGCCCGCATGCCACTGGCCTATCTGCGCCAGGAATATCCCAACCACATCATGCATGTGCTCCATGGCGCAGCAGACGTGCTCTCGCCGCGCGCCATGCATCCGGTGTTCTACGGCTGCTACGACTGGCACTCGGCGGTCCACGGCTTCTGGCTGCTGCTGCGCTGCGTGCAACGTTTCCCGGCCCTGCCGGCGCGCAGCGACATCGAAGACATCTTCGATGAGCACTTCACGCGGGAACTGATGGAACGCGAGACCGATTACTTCCGCGTCGGCGGTCGCGGCCCCTTCGAACGCCCCTATGGCTTCGGCTGGATCCTGGCGCTGGACCAGGAACTGGCACAGTCGGCCCTGCCCCGCGCCGCTGCCTGGCGCAGCGCCATGGCACCGCTGACCATGGAAATCCGCAGCCGCCTGCTGGACTATCTCTCCAAGCTCAGCTATCCCATCCGCGTGGGTACCCACTACAACACCGCCTTCGCACTGGCGCTTTCGCTGGACTATGCGCGCCACGTGCAGGACAGCGAACTGGAAACGGTGATCGTAGACAGTGCCCTGCGGTATTTCAGCAAGGACACCGACTATCCCGCTCACTATGAACCGGGCGGAGACGAGTACATTTCCGGCGCGCTGACCGAAGCGCTCCTGATGAGCAAGGTTCTTTCCAGCGCCGACTTCCCCGCCTGGTTCGACCGTTACCTGCCGCGCGTGGCCGAGGTCTCGCAGATCATGCAGCCGGCGCATGTCTCGGACCCCACCGATCCCAAGATCGCCCACCTGGATGGCCTGAACCTGTCCCGCGCCTGGTGCATGAAGACCGTGCTGCGACACCTGCCCGCCACCCACGCGGCACGCGCTGCCATGGAGAGCTCCGTACAGCGTCACATCGGCGCCTCCATCGATCAGGTGGTCGGCAGCCACTACAGCGGCGGGCACTGGCTGGCCAGCTTCGCCATGCTGGCGCTGGAAGACTGAGGCCGACACCCTACCTCCACACAGCACAACGCCCGCGCTTCCAGCCATGGAAACGCGGGCGTTGTTTCTGCGACGCGGCGAAAACTACTCGGCCACTTCCTTGCGCAATGAGGGCGCTTCGGCCTGCGTGGGCATGGTCGCCGAGATCACCCGCGCACTGCGCTTGAAGGTGAAGTAGGCCCAGGCCCAGTCGGCCATCACCATGATGCGGTTGCGGAAGCCGATCAGGAAGTACACGTGCACGAACAGCCAGAACAACCAGGCCGGGTAGCCCGAGAACTTCAGCTTGCCGACCATGGCGATGGCGGCCTTGCGACCGATGGTGGCCAGCGAACCGTAGTCCTGATAGACGAAGGTCTCGGGCTTCTGTCCCGCGATGCGATGCTTGATATTGCGTGCCGCCACCCGCCCCATCTGCTTGGCCGCCGGCGACACGCCCGGAACCGGCTTGCCATCGGACTGCGCGGCCGCCAGGTCACCGATCACATACACATCCTCATGCCCGGCGATATTGAGCTCCGGCGACACCGGAACGCGACCGGCACGGTCCACCTCGACCCCGAGCTGCTTGCCCAGCGGCGAGGCCGCGACACCCGCCGACCAGATCACGGTACGCGTGGCCAGACTCTGCTCGCCGTCGAAATTGGCATAGCGCACGCAGGTCTCGTCGATATGCACCACGCGACAACCGGTACGCACATCCACACCCAGCTTTTGCAACTGCTCGCGCGCCTTTTCCGACAGGTCCGGCGGATAGGCCGCCAGCACCCGCTCCGAGCCTTCCACCAGCACCACCCGCGCCGAATGCGGATCGATGTTGCGGAATTCGCCAGACAAGGTATGCCGGGCGATTTCCACCAGCGTCCCGGCCATTTCCACGCCGGTGGCACCACCGCCGATGACGGTAAAGGTCAGCCATTCCTGGCGGCGCCGCGCATCGGTTTCGCGCTCGGCCCGCTCGAAGGCCATCAGGATGCGCTTGCGGATCTCGAAGGCATCTTCCAGCGTCTTCAGACCCGGCGCCAGCGCGCTCCACTCGTCGTGACCGAAATAGCTGTGGGTGGAGCCTGCCGCGACGATCAGATGGTCATAGGACAGCACGCTGCCGTCTTCCAGCGTGACGCTCTTGCCGGCGGTATCGATGCCGGTGACTGCCGCCATCAAGGTGGTCAGGTTGCTCTGGTGCGCCAGGATGGCGCGGATCGGCGCACTGATGGCCGGCGCCGACAACCCGGCCGTTGCCACCTGGTACAGCAGCGGCTGGAACAGGTGGTGGTTGCTGCGATCGATCATGGTGATGCGCAGGTCGGCACTGGCCAGCTCGCGCGCGGCAGCCAGGCCGCCGAATCCACAACCGATGATGATGACATGGGGCATCGCCTTCCTTTCAAAAGTAATGTGTTGTTCTGCCTGTATGTACCCACCGGCTCGCGCCGGATCAGGCACTACAGATGTCCCCTACTCTCTATTCGGATGCACCTGCAGACGGGCTCGCGGCCCCCCTTGCGGCCGTGACACCCGGGGACATCGCAGCAAGCTTGATGTCCCTCATTGCAGAAGGACAGGTTCTCATACTTTTGGTTCGAAATCACTGGGACAGATTGTCCCGGCCGGCGCGCAGGCAAGACCGTACGCCCAAAGAAAAATCCCCCACGCCGCGAGGCATGGGGGATTTCTCTGTCGGTCACTCGCCAGCAGCCTTGTCAGCGCCGGCAGAGCACGGACTTACTGCGGGTCTTGCGGAGCAGCTTCGCCACCCTCTTCAGCCTGGGCAGCCTTC
The DNA here is from genome assembly GCF_001994935.1 of Herbaspirillum sp. VT-16-41. Taxonomy (NCBI): domain Bacteria; kingdom Pseudomonadati; phylum Pseudomonadota; class Betaproteobacteria; order Burkholderiales; family Oxalobacteraceae; genus Herbaspirillum; species Herbaspirillum sp. VT-16-41. Next base: position 20,897 of record NZ_MUXB01000081.1, on the reverse strand, counting down.
ATCGACAGCTTCAGGCGGCCGCGGTCGTCGGTCTCCAGGACCTTCACGCGCACTTGCTGGCCTTCCTTCAGGTAGTCGGCCACGGCATTGACACGCTCGTTGGCGATCTGGCTGATGTGCAGCAGACCATCCTTGCCCGGCAGGACCTGGACGATGGCGCCGAAGTCCAGCAGCTTCAGGACGGTACCTTCGTAGATCTTGCCCACTTCCACGGAAGCGGTCAGCTCTTCGATACGGCGCTTGGCTTCCTGGCCAGCCGATGCATCCACGGAGGCGATGGTGACCACGCCTTCGTCGCTGATGTCGATCTGGGTGCCGGTTTCTTCGGTCAGCGCGCGGATCACGGCGCCGCCCTTGCCGATCACGTCACGGATCTTTTCCGGGTTGATCTTGATGGTGATCAGGCGCGGTGCGAAGTCGGACAGCTCGGCACGACCGGCCGGGACGGCTTCCTGCATCTTGTCCAGGATGTGGTGGCGGCCTTCCTTGGCCTGCTCTAGCGCGACCTGCATGATTTCCTTGGTGATGCCCTGGATCTTGATGTCCATCTGCAGTGCGGTGATGCCATTGGCAGTACCGGCCACCTTGAAGTCCATGTCGCCCAGGTGATCTTCATCGCCCAGGATGTCGGTCAGCACGGCAAACTTGTTGCCTTCCTTGATCAGGCCCATGGCGATACCGGCCACGTGCGACTTCATCGGCACGCCGGCGTCCATCAGTGCCAGGCAGCCGCCGCAGACCGATGCCATCGAGGAGGAGCCGTTGGACTCGGTGATTTCCGAGACCAGGCGCACCGAGTAGCTGAACTCGTCAGCCGCCGGCAGTGCGGCGATCAGCGCGCGCTTGGCCAGGCGGCCGTGACCGATTTCACGACGCTTCGGGGTACCCACGCGACCGGTTTCGCCGGTGGCGAACGGAGGCATGTTGTAGTGGAGCATGAAGCGGTCGGTGTATTCGCCCAAGAGGCCGTCGATCTTCTGCTCGTCACGGGCGGTGCCCAGGGTCGCGATGACCAGGGCCTGGGTTTCGCCACGGGTGAACAGGGCCGAGCCGTGGGTACGCGGCAGCACGCCGGTACGGATCGAGATCGGACGCACGGTGCGGGTGTCGCGACCGTCGATACGCGGTTCGCCTTCCAGGATCTGCGAACGCACGATCTTGGCTTCCAGGTCGAACAGGATGGAACCGACTTCGGCAGCGTCAGCGGCCACGCCGTTGTTGGCAGCGGCTTCAGCGACCAGGGCTTCGTTGACCTGGGCCGAGACGGCCTTCAGCTTCTCGGTACGAGCTTGCTTGTCCTTGGTCTGGTAGGCTTCGCGCAGCGGGCCTTCGGCCAGTTGCGACACGCGGGCGATCAGGGCTTCGTTCTTGGCCGGAGCGGTCCATTGGACTTCCGGCTTGCCACCGTCGCGCACCAGCGCGTGGATGGCTTCAATGACGGCCTTGGACTGTTCGTGACCGAACACGACCGCGCCCAGCATCACTTCTTCGGACAGTTGGTCGGCTTCGGATTCCACCATCAGCACGGCGGTTTCGGTACCGGCCACCACCAGATCCAGTTGCGAGGACTTCAGCTGGGTCTGGGTCGGGTTCAGGACGTACTGGCCGTCGATGTAGGCCACGCGGGCGGCGCCCACCGGGCCGTTGAAGGGGATACCGGCCAGCGACAGGGCAGCCGAGGCGCCGATCATGGCGGGGATGTCCGGATCGATTTCAGGGTTCACCGACAGCACGTGGATGATGACCTGGACTTCGTTGAGGTAGCCTTCCGGGAACAGCGGGCGGATCGGACGATCGATCAGGCGCGAGGTCAGGGTTTCCTTTTCGGAGGGCTTGCCTTCACGCTTGAAGAAACCACCAGGGATACGGCCGGCGGCATAGGTCTTCTCGATGTAGTCGACCGTCAGGGGGAAGAAATCCTGGCCGGGCTTGGCTTCCTTGCGGGCCACCACGGTAGCCAGGATCACGGTGTCTTCCACCGAGACCACGACGGCGCCGGAGGCCTGGCGGGCGATTTCGCCGGTTTCCAGGGTGACTTGATGCTGACCGTACTGGAAGGTCTTGCTTACTTTATTGAACACGGTATTTCCTTTCTTTTATGGAGCCTGCCCCGACTGTGTCCGCGGTGCGCGACTTCCTTTTGCCGACAGATTTTCAGGCGCTGTCGTTCACCTCACCACAGTGGCCGGCGAAACCGGTCACTCACGACGAACGCGGCATTGATCAAACAAACAGCCTGCCGCGATGAAACAATGATCTATTCCTGCCCGGAGGGCGTTGCGCTCCGTTGCGCCCCGGCCTACGCCTGAGCTTGCGGAATCGCAAAAAACAAAATGCCCGCGTCAACGAGTGACGCAGGCATTTCATTGTGGTCCCGGGGCAGACCCCGGAGACCCAGACGCGAAGTCAAATTACTTACGCAGACCGAGTTTCTCGATCAGGGCGCGGTAACGGTCGGCGTCCTTGTTCTTCAGGTAGGACAGCAGGCTCTTGCGACGGTTGACCATCTTGATCAGGCCACGACGGGAGTGGTGATCCTTGACGTGGGCCTTGAAGTGGCCGTTCAGGTCGTTGATGCGTGCGGTCAGCAGCGCGACTTGCACTTCCGGAGAACCGGTGTCGTTCATGCCGCGGGCGTTTTCGGAGATAATGGCAGCCTTGGCTGCTTTTTCGATGGACATTGCTTTTACCTTTCACAAGCGGTGTGCGGAGCGTCAAATGATGTGCCCTGCATACCGTGAACAAAAAATGAGAATCCGGCCAACTCGACCGGACGCGAAATTATATAGCAAAAAGCCATTCCAACCAACATTCGCAGACAGGATCACACCTGAACGCCCCATCCATCCCCGGGCGAAGATGCGATACCGGAATGACCACAAGAGGAAATTGACCATGAAGCAACTCTCCCCCCTCCTGCGCCGCGGCCGCCCGCTGCTGGCCGCAGCCCTGCTGGCCAGCGCCGCACTGAGCGGCTGTGCCTCGCTGTTCCAGCCGCCAGTGACGCCCGGCGAGAGCGAAGAACAGGTAGTCGCCCGCCTGGGCGCGCCCAGCAATGTGTATCCGGATGGCGACAGTCGCCTCTTCGAATACGCTGCCGGCGCCTTCGGCCAGTATCAGTACATGGCCCGCATCGGCCCTGATCATCGCCTGGTTTCCTACCAGCAAGTCTGGACGATCGAAAACTTCCGCGCCATCCGCACCAAGCAGGACACCAAGCTTGACGTGCTGCGTCGGGTCGGCCGCCCCACCGAAGTGACACGCTATGCCCGCGTCCCCTTCGAGGCCTGGAACTACGGTTTCAAGGAAAGCGGCGTATGGAATTCGCAGATGACCGTCTACTTCACCGACCAGGGCATCGTGGAAAAGGTCGAGAACGGCCCCGATCCGCGCTTCGACGACACCCGCTCGCGCTTCTGAGCCACCCGCTGCCGCCATGAAAAAGGCCGCCCGCTCTGCACTGCAGCGGGCGGCCTTGTCACGAGGGCGATCGGTCAGGCTCAGACCACGGTGGCCAGCGCCAGCGTGAACAGCAGGGCCAGCACCGAGACCAGCGTTTCCATCACGGTCCAGGTCTTGAAGGTCTGCGGCACGGTCATGTTGAAGTACTCCTTGACCAGCCAGAAACCGCCGTCATTGACGTGCGACAGGATCAGCGAACCGGCACCGGTGGCCAGCACCATCAGCTCCGGACGCACGCCACCGACGGTGGAGACGATAGGCGCGACGATGCCGCAGGCGGTGGTCATGGCGACCGTGGCCGAACCGGTGGCCACGCGGATCAGTGCAGCGACGAACCAGCCCAGGATCAGCGGCGACAGATGTGCATCGGTGGCGATACCGACGATGGCCTTGGAGACGCCGCCATCCATCAGGATGCGACCGAAGCCGGCACCCGCACCCACCACCAGCGTGATGCTGGCGATCGGGGCCAGACATTCGTTGCTGAACTTGAGGATCTGGTCGGCGCCGAAACCACGGGCACGACCGAAGGTCCAGAAACTCACCAGGGTGGCAATCAGGAGCGCGATGACCGAGTTGCCGATCAGGCGCAGGAAGTCATTGGCGAAGGTCTTGGGTGCGAAGAACAGGTCAGCCCAGCTACCGATGAGCATCAGTGCCACCGGCAGCAGGATGGTGAAGAGTGTGATGCCGAAGCCCGGCAGTTCACGGTCCTTCTTGCTGTCATCGACGAATTGCGAGATCAGCGGATTGTCCGGATCGGGAATCACCACCTTGGAGATCAGCTTGCCGAAGATCGGGCCGGCGATGATGGCCGTGGGAATACCCACGATCAGCGCAAACAGGATGGTGCGACCGATATCGGCGCTATAGGCGGTCACCGCCAGCAGCGCAGCCGGGTGCGGCGGAATCAGACCGTGCACCACCGACAGGCCGGCGACCATGGGGATGCCCACCAGCACCATGTTGGTACCGGTACGCTTGGCGACGTTGAAGGCGATCGGCACCAGCAGCACGAAACCGACTTCGAAGAACACCGGCAGACCGACGATGAAGGCCACCGTCATCATGGCCCAGTGCACGTTCTTTTCACCGAAGGCCTTGATCATGGTGTTGGCGATGCGCTCGGCGCCACCGGACTCGGCCATCATCTTGCCCAGCATGGTACCCAGCCCCACCACCAGTGCGATGTGACCCAGCGCGTTGCCCACGCCGGTTTCGAAGGCCTTGACGATGTTGCCCATCGGCATGCCCACGGACAGGCCCAGCAGCAGCGAGACCACGATCAGCACGATGAACGGATTCATCTTGAATTTGGCGATCAGCACGATCAGTGCAATCACCGCTACCAGTGCATAGACCAGTAGCGCACTCCCTTGTACAGCCTCCATCTGTTGCTCCTCTTCAGAAGGTAAAAAAACACCCGCCGGCGATACCACACCCCTGCCGGCAAACATGAACTGCCAAATCGAACAGAACTCTTGAAACGCTCAGATGAATCAAATGATTTAAATAATTTAGATTATTGATACGACTCAAATCATCAGACTCACATCATTCACTGCAGCCACTTCATCGGCAGGCCGCATCGGGATACTTGACGACCCCTTCGATGCCAGCCCGCCAGGCCATCAGCGCTTGAAGGCCACGCAATCGACCTCGACCTTGCAATCCACCACCATGCTCGACACCACGCAGGCGCGGGCCGGCGGATTGGCGCCGAAGTATTCCTTGAAGACCTTGTTGAAGGACTGGAAGTCGCGCGCGTCATCCAGCCAGACGCCACAGCGCACCACGTGTTCCGGTCCGTAGCCGGCTTCCTTCAGGATCGCCAGCACGTTCTGGATGGCCTTGTGCGATTGCGCCACGATGCCGCCATTGATCACTTCGCCGTTTTCCATGGCCACCTGACCCGACACGTACAACCAGCCGTCAGCGGCCACTGCGCGTGCGAATGGCAGATGCTGACCACCGGTACCGCTGCCGCCTTCCACGCCAAATCGTTGAATACTCATTGCTGCTCCTTCACTTTGATTCACATTGAAACTTGAAAAACCGAAAAAAAACCAAGCCCGGCTCCACCGTATTCAGGCGGCTTCCTTCTGCAATTTGCGCGCCAGGAAGCGACCGGAGCGTGCAGCAGTGGCCTGCTTGTCCTGGCCGCGATAGGCCAGTTGGCCGTTGACCCAGACGCCCTCGATGCCGTGTGCCGGCTGCATCGGATCGGTAAAGCTGGCTGCGTCGCGGATGGTGTCGGCATCGAACAGCACCAGGTCGGCGTGATAGCCGACCCGCACGAAGCCGCGCAAGTCCAGCCCGAAGCGTTGCGCCGACAGGCCGGTCATCTTGTGCACGGCGGTGGCCAGCGAGAACAGCTTCTGTTCGCGGCTGTAGTAGCCCAGCACGCGCGGGAAGGCACCCCACAGGCGCGGATGCGGCAGCGGATCGTTGGGCAGCCCGTCGGAGCCGACCACGGTGGCCGGGTGCGACAGGATGCGATTGACATCGTCATCGGACATGCAGTGATAGACCGCGCCGGCCGGCATCAGGCGCCCGGCCGCCGTGTGCAGATCCACACCCCACTCGGCGGCGATCTGCTTCAACATCTTGCCGCCCTGCTCCGGATGCGGCTCGGACCAGGTGACCTGGATGTCGTAGTCGGCCGTCACCTGCTTCAGATCCAGCGTGGACGAGCTGGCGGTATAGGGATAGCAGTCGCAGCCCACGTGCTGGTGCCGCGCCGCCGCCTCCAGCGCCTGCAGCACTTCGCTGCTGCGGCCCCAGTTTTCCACGCCGGCACATTTCAGGTGCGAGATCACTACCGGCACGCGGGCATGCTTGCCGATGCGGAAGGCCTCGTCCATGGCATCGAGGATGTCGGCGAATTCGCTGCGCAGGTGGGTGGCATACATGCCACCGAACTCGGCCAGCGGTTCGGCCAGGGACAGCACCTCCTCGGTGGGCGCATTGATGGCATTGCCGTAGGCCAGACCCGTGGAGAGGCCCAGCGCGCCATGCTCCAGCGCCTCGCGCAACTGGGCGCGCATGCCGTCGATTTCGCTCTGCGTGGCAGCGCGGTCCAGACGGTCCATATGGTTGTTGCGCAGGGCCGTGTGGCCGACCAGCGCGGCCACGTTGATGGACGGTTGCGCGGCATTGACGGCCTCGACATAGCTGGCAAAGGTCGGATAGTGGAAGGCCTCGGATTTGCCCAGCAGGTTCATCGGGTCCGGCGGATCGGCCTTGAGCGTGACCGGCGCGGCGCTGATGCCGCAATTGCCGACCACGACCGTGGTCACCCCCTGCGAAAGCTTGGGGAACATCTCCGGGGTGCGGATGACATTGGTGTCGTCATGCGTATGCACGTCGATGAAGCCGGGCGAGAGCACGCGGCCGGTGGCATCGATCTCCTGCGCGGCATGCCAGTGGTCGAGCTGGCCGATGGCGGCAATGCGGCCCTTGTGGACGGCCACGTCGAGCACCTGGGGCTCGGCGCCGGAACCGTCGATCACCAGGGCGTGACGGAACAGGGTGTCGCAGCGACGCTCCCCGTCCTCGGAATGGGTGGTGGATATCATGTCAGTCTCCCAGCGGCTGGTGCAGGTCGCCCCCGCCGCGATGTGCGTCGAGCACGTACTTGAGGCGGCGCAGCCGTTCCTGGCTGCTTTCCTTGTGCAGCAGGGCCAGCTCCAGCACCAGCATGTCCAGCGTCGCCATCATGGCGTAGCGCGACGAGGACGGTTTGAAAATCAGGTCGGTCTCCAGCGTCTTGATGGGCAAGAGCACATCGGCCAGCCTGGCCAGTGGCGAACCCAGGGCAGTGATGGCGATCAGCTTGACGCCGTATTCGCGCGCCACCTCGCAGCTGGCCAGCAGTTCCGGCACGCTGCCGGTGGTGGAGAAGACCAGCAGCACGTCTTCCTTGTCCAGGGTGGCGGCCACCATCTTCTGCAGCACCGCGTCGTGGTAGGTCGCCACCGGTCGCCCCAGGCGTACCAGGCGATAGCGCGCCTCGTCGGACATCATGGTCGAGCCGCCGCCCATGCCGAAGCAGTAGATCATGCGCGCGCCCTGCAGCAGGTGCGCGGCTTGCATCAGCATGTCCGGATTGAGCATGGCGCGGTTCAGCTCCAGCACCGCATGGATGTCGCGATAGACCACGTCGGCCAGTTCCGGCGGCTGTTCCGACGGCAGGGTCTTGGCGCCATCGAAGAAGCGCTGGCCCACCGCCACCGCCTGTGCCAGCAGGAACTTGAATTCACGCACGTCGCGGCAGCCCATGGCCTTGGCAAAGCGTGTCACGCTGGCCACCGACACCCCGGCCTTCTCGGCCAGCTCACCGATGCTGGCGCTGGCGGCGGCCGAGAGGTCGCCCAGGATGGCCTCGGCCACCTTCTGTTCGGCCAGTCGCAAGGTGCTGCTACGCTCGCTGATGCGGGAAATGATGTCCAATGTCTGCGCCATGGGGTGAAAGGATCAGGTCGGCGGAAAATACCCGGAAAAGTGCATGCCGGATGCACCAAAAAGAGCCGCGAAAATAATTTATGTTATTTACTAACACGGCATAAACATAGTAAATTCAAGGCTATTATTACGTCAATCCTAATTTCACAGGAATTAATGCGATGAATGATACAAACTACCACGGACCTTATCAGCCCGGCATCGTCGACCCGCTCAACAAGGGTCTGGGCGCCCTGCCCCAGCCGCTGTCGCCGCAGCAGGCCGGCAGCGTGCGCTGGAACCTGCTCAACGAGGACATCAGCCTGCCGGCCGCGGTGTTGTATGAAGAAAAGATCGCCCACAACCTGAAGTGGATGCAGGAATTTGTCGGCCAATACCAGGTCAAGCTGGCCCCGCACGGCAAGACCACCATGGCGCCCAAGCTGTTTGCGCGCCAGCTCGACACCGGCGCCTGGGGCATCACCCTGGCCACTGCGCACCAGACCCTGGCGGCCTATCACCACGGCGTGCGCCGCGTGATCATGGCCAACCAGCTGGTGGGCAAGCGCAACATGGCCATCATCTCGGAGCTGCTGGCCGACCCCTCATTCGAATTCTTCTGCCTGGTCGATTCGGCCGATCTGGTGGAGCAGCTCGGCCGCTTCTTCGCCGAACGCAAGCAAACCCTGAACGTGCTGCTGGAACTGGGCCCGGCCGGCGGTCGCACCGGCGTGCGCGATGCCGACCAGCAGGCTGCCGTGCTGGCCGAGATCGAACGCTGGGACAGCCTCGCCCTGGCCGGGGTGGAAGTGTATGAAGGCGTGCTCAAGGAAGAGGTCGATATCCGCCGCTTCCTGCAACGCGCCGTGGCCTGTATCGGCGAACTGGCCGCGCAGGGCAAGCTGGCGCGCCGCCTGGCGCACGGTCCGGCGGTGCTGACCGGGGCCGGTTCGGCCTGGTACGACGTGGTGGCCGAAGAGTTCGGCCAGGCCGATATCGGTGCGGCCCTGGACGTGGTGCTGCGCCCGGGCTGCTACCTGACCCACGACGTGGGCATCTACCGCGCCGCGCAGGCCCAGATCCAGGTCCGTAATCCGGTGGCGCACAGCATGCGCAGCCAGTTGCAGCCGGCGCTGCAGCTATGGGCCTACGTGCAATCCATCCCGGAAAGCGACAAGGCCATCATCGCCCTGGGCAAGCGCGACGCCGCCTTCGATGCCGGCCTGCCGGCACCGGTGACGCGCTTCCGTCCGGGCCATGACACCCAGCCGCAGGCCACGCCAGCGCACTGGGAAGTCACCGGCATGATGGACCAGCACGCCTACCTCAAGATCGCCGCAGGCGACGACATCAAGGTCGGCGACATGATCGCCTTCGACATCTCGCACCCCTGCCTGACCTTCGACAAGTGGCGTCATCTGGTGGTGGTGGATGCCCGCTTCGATGTCACCGACATCGTGCAGACCTTCTTCTGAGGCCACCCGGTTCATCCGGGTTTTCTTCCCGGTTCTTATTCATTTTCGTTCCTGCGTACTTCGACTTCGTTTCAGCACAACATGAGCAAGCAGATCCTCGCCTATGGCGAAGCCATGGTGGAATTCAACCAGAGCATCTCGTCGCCGCGCAATTTCCTGCAGGGATATGGCGGCGACACCTCCAACTTCGCCATCGCCGCCGCCCGCCAGGGGGCGGCCTCGGCCTATGTCAGCGCCGTCGGCGATGATCATTTCGGGCAGGACCTGCTGGCCCTGTGGCAGCGCGAGCAGGTCGACGTGCAGCACGTGGCCGTGCGCCCGGGCGCCAGCACCGGCATCTACTTCGTCACCCATGATGACAGCGGCCATCAGTTCCACTACCGCCGCGCCGACTCGGCGGCCAGCCAGTACCAGACGGCCGACCTGCCGCTGGAGAGCGTCGCCGGCGCGGCTGCCCTGCACCTGTCGGGAATCAGCCTGGCCATCAGTGAAAGTGCCTGCGAAGCAGGCCTGGCCGCCATGGCCCAGGCCCGTGCAGCCGGCGTGCCGACCTCGCTGGATACCAATCTGCGCCTGCGTCTGTGGTCGCTGGAGCGCGCCCGCGAAAAGATGGAACAGGCCTTCGGCCTGTGCGATATCTGCCTGCCGAGCTGGGAAGATGTGTCCATGTTGACCGGACTGGAAGATCGCGACGCCATCGTGGACCGCCTGCTGGGCTATGGCGTGCAACTGGTGGCCTTCAAGCTGGGCAAGGAAGGCTGCTACGTGGCCACACCCCAGGAGCGGCGCATGGTGGCGCCCTATCCGGTACAGGCGCTGGATGCCACCGGCGCCGGTGACTGCTTCGGCGGCGCCTTCATGGCCGAGCTGATGCGCGGCAGCGATCCCTTCGCGGCAGCGCGCTACGCCAATGTCGCCGCCGCCCTGTCCACCACCGGCTATGGCGCGGTGGAACCCATCCCCACCCGCAGCCAGGTCGAAGCCGCACTGCACGCGGCGGCCTGAATACCCGATCCGATCAGCGGCGGCGGGCCACCAGCAGCATGCCCGCCACCGGCTGTCGCACTTCCTCGCGCAGGATCTCGTCGCTGTCGTGCAGCACCTCCATGCCGTGCGCCTGCAGTACCTGCTGTACGTAATCGCGCCCGTGGCGATAGCGACCGCTGGCATGCAGGCAATAACCGGCCTCGGCGGGGTCCTGGGCCGTCAGCGCCTCGACCGTGAAGGCGAAATAGCCGCCACTGCGCAAGGCACCGGCGACCGCGCCGAAGACCTGATCCAGGTCGCCGAAGTAGATCATCGTGTCGGCGGCGGTGACAAGGTCGCAGGATTGCGGATGCCGCGCCAGGTAGTCGCCGATCTCGGCCTTCTCCAGATGGGCGTAGAGCCCGGTGCTGGCGGCCTTTTCCAGCATCTTGCCGGCCAGGTCGACGCCGATGATGCGATGCGAGAACGGCGCCACCTGGGCCGCGCACAGACCCGTACCGCAGCCGATGTCGACGGTGGCGAACTGGCGTGACGGCGCCAGCAGCCGCGCCAGGCCCTGGGCGATCAGGCTGGGACCGCGATAGGCCAGGCTTTGCAACAGGTTGGCCTCGAAGGTCTCGGCGTAGCGGTCGAAGTGCGATTCGATGTAGCGGTCCGAGGCACGGGCGGGCACCTCGTCCTGTGAGCAGGCGGCCAGCATGTGGGCTGCGATCGGGTTGTCCGGTTGCTCTTGCAGCCAGGCGCGATAGGCTTGCGCGGCCTCCTCCAGACGGCCGAGGAAATAGAAGGAAATCCCCACCATCTCCCAGGACTTGCCCTCCATCGGTGGCAGCACGTAGGCGCGGCACTGGTAGTGCGAGGCCTGCATCTTGTCGCCCGCGGCTTCATGCAGGCTGCCCAGGTGCAGCAGGGAGGGCACAAACTCGGGGGCAATCTCCACCGCCCGCTCGAAGGCCGCCATGGCCTCTTCCCGGCGCTCTTGCTGGAGCAGGGCGGCGCCCAGGTTGTTCCAGACGGTGTGGTCTTGCGGCGTCAGCGCCAGCGCGTCAGCGTAGGCCTGTTCGGCGCCTTCCACCTGGCCCAGCGCAAACAGCACGTTGCCCAGGTCGTTGTGCCAGGCCGCATTGTCGGGCTCCAGCGCGCTGGAGAGTTCCAGCTTGTCCAGCGCCTCTTCATGGCGCCCGGCCTGATGCAGCCAGATGCCGTAGAAGTGCAATGCCACCGGCTCGATGGGATCCTCTTCCAGCACCGCCTCGTAGACGGCACGGGCCTCGTCCAGGCGCCCGGCCATGTGGGCGTCGATCGCCGCGTGCAAACGGACCTGGTGGGCGTGCTGCATCTGCTGCTGCGGTTCAGGCATGGACTGGTCTCCCGGAAAGGACATCGGATCAAGGCGGCACGCGTGAGAATGCAAGCCCTCGTCTTTACATGTTCTTTACAAGTCTGACGCAGCCCGCCCTTTCGGGCAATGCCTGATTCTCTGCCCTCCCTGCCTCATCACCGGCCCGGAATGCAAAAAGGCCGCCCCGGGACTGCACCCGGGGCGGCCTGACGAAACCTTCACCTTGCCGACGGCCCTACTGTCCCGCCAAGCTATGCCCGATACTGCCCAGGCGGCGCAGCGCCTGGTCCAGTTCGCGGGTAAAAGGATGACCGCAGCAGATGCGCAGGAAATGCCCATAGCGGTTGGAATTGGAGAAGATGGCACCCGGCGACACCCCCACGCCCTCGGCCAGCGCCCGCTCGAACATCTGCTGCGAGCACACCTGCACCGGCAGCTCCACCCACAGGCCGACACCGCCATTGGGCACATTCAGGCGCGTGCCCTCGGGGAAATAGGCCGCAATCGATTCGGCCATGCGTTCGCGCTGTTCCTTGAGCAACTGGCGCAGGCGGCGCAGGTGGCGGTCGTAGGCCGGGCTGGCGATGAAGTCGGCGGCGGTGACCTGGGTCCATTCCTCGTTGGCGCGGGTATGGGTGAACTTGAGCATCTTGACCCGCTCATGCCAGCGCCCGCCATTCATCCAGCCCAGGCGCATGCCCGGCGCCAGCACCTTGTTCAGGGAGGCACAATAGATCACATTGCCGCTGCGATCGCGGCTCTTGAGACTGGACGGCGGCACGTTGCCGTCGGCCAGTTCGGTGTAGGCATCATCTTCGATCAGCGGCAGGCGCAATTCTTCACACAGGCGCACCAGCTTGTCCTTGTGCTCGTCGGGCATGATGCAGCCCAGCGGGTTCTGCAGGTTGGGCACCACCACCACGCCCTTGATATTGCCGTAGGTGCGCACCGCCAGTTCCAGCGCCTCCACCGAGATGCCGGTATGCGGGCTGGTCGGGATCTCCAGCGCCTTCATGCCCAGGTTTTCCAGGGCCTGCAACAGGCCGAAATAGGTCGGCGACTCCACGGCGATGGTGTCACCGGGGCCGGCCACCGCCCGCAGGGCCAGGTTGAGCGCTTCGATACAGCCGTGGGTGACCACCACTTCTTCGTGATCGATGCGCATGCCATGGTGTAGCGCCCGCCGCGCCACGGACTGGCGGAAGGTGGCATTGCCGTTGTGCGGCATGGCGCTGGTGAGCAGCTCGGGGCGGTCGCGCAGGGCACGCATGGCGGCCTGCTTCAAGGTTTCCACCGCATACAGCTCGGGCGCGCAGGTCATGCCGGAAAGGTCGATGCGCGGCGCACCGCTCTGGCGCAGGGCGATGTATTGCGACACCTTTTCATGGATGCCGGCGTACTGCTCGGGATCGATGGCCATCAGGCTCTTGGGCTCCTGCACCGGGCGGATGGCCGAGCGGCGCGGCTGGCGCACGAAATAGCCGGAACGCGGACGGGCTTCCAGCCAGCCGCCCTCCTCCATATGACGCAACGTCTGCAAGGCGGTGGACAGGCTCACCTGGTGCTGGCGCATCAGGTCGCGCACCGAAGGCATGCGGTCGCCGGCCACCAGGGTGCCGGACTGGATCGCACCCTGATAGTGCTCCGCCAGGCGCCGGTACAGCGGCTGGCGGGCGCCTTCCGGGCTGACCGTGGGCGTGCCGGCATGAGCGCCAACATCCGCGCCAGCATCGGCGCCAGATTCAGGAATGGCCGGCGGTAGCGCGGGCTTGAGATCGGGGAGGTGGAGGCTGGTATCCATAACAGTCATCATCTTCTTCCGGCAAGGACCAGAACAGATACAGAGTATTCGAAAAGCAACGGTAACAGAGCAAAAAAACGGCCGCTGTTACGCAGCAGCCTGAATTTTCCTGTGCCTGTTGCGCTGGCTGGCGACTCCCTAGACTGCACTCATCCCCACCACGACGGAGCAAGCCATGCCTACCCCCAGCCATCCCACCCTTCCCGCCGCCCAGCCTGCGCCCCGGAGACTGCAACTGGGCTGCGGGCAACACCTGCAACTGTGGCTGCCGGCCGGCAGCCAGCTGCTGTGCCAGGCGCCGCTGTTGCGCATCACCGAAGGGACGTACTGGCAACTGGATCGCCTGGTCAGCCGCCAGACCCGTCTGGAGGATGGTGAGTGCCTGGTACTGGAGCGCGAGGGCTGGGTCAGCATCCTGGCGCCGCAAGGCGGCGAATTGCTGTGCCTGGCCACGCCGCAGCCGCCCTGGTACGCCCCCTGGGCCAAGCTCTTGCGACGGCTGGGCGATTGGCGCAACGTGCTGCTCGCAAGTCGGGCGCGCTGATCGCAGAGGTGCGGGCCGAAGTGGCGCAGTGGAGGCGGTGGACGCGGTGGATGTGGATGATTAACTTTCAATCAACAAAACCACCTTCAAATCCGCGGTTTTCACGGTAATAGCGCAAACAATGGCGTGAATTTACGCAAACGGCCGGCGAAGATGTGCAGGAGAGCATGCAAACCATTACACTTCAGCATCAGCAAAAGATGAAGTGTTATGCAGAACGATCAGCCTCCAGCAAGCCCTGCGCCGGCCGCTATCCCGGCGCTTTCAGAAAAAGATACCTTCGACCTGACTCCGGTTTCCTTGTGGAAAGAGGATTACAGCGGCCTCAAGCGCCTGTTCGACCAATGGCGCGCCGAGGGTGTCACCGACCTGCGCAGCTACCTGACCCAGGACACCTCGCGGGCGCAGGCCTGCGCCATGCAGATCAAGGTGGTCGACGTCAACCGCCGTACCCTGGAATGGTACGAGGCACGCGACCTGGCGCATCTGGTGGCGAACCTGGACAAGGTGTTCCGGGACGACATGATCGACACCTTCATCGACGAAATGGTGCAGCTCTGGAACGGCGGTTCGACCTTCTCCAGCTATACCGTCAACTACACCCTGGGCGGCAGGCGGCTGGACATCCAGCTGTCCGGTCGCATCATGCCGGGTAGCGAAGAGAGCTGGGACTACGTGCTGCTGGCCATCGAGAACGTCACCGAACGCGAAACCGCCCGCAAGAAACTCTCGCGCAGCGAAAACTATGCGCGCGGGCTGTTCGAGTATTCGCCCATTTCGCTGTGGGTGGAGGACTTCAGCGCCGTCAAGCGGCTCTTCGACGACCTGCACCGTATCGGCATCACCGATTTCCGCACCTTCACCGACGTCCACCCCGAGTTCGTGGAACGCTGCATGCAGGAAATCCGCGTCATCGACGTCAACCTGCAGACGCTGTCCATGTTCGGCGCGCCGGACAAGGCCACCCTGCTCTCGCGCCTGTCGGACGTGTTCCGCGATGACATGCGGCCGCACTTCAATGAGCAGCTCATCGATCTGTGGAACGGCAACCTGCTGCACCACCGCGAAGTGGTCAATTACGCGCTCAATGGCGATACGCTGCACGTGCATCTGCAGTTTTCTGTCTTCCCGGGTCACGAAGACAACTGGGACCTGGTGCTGGTGGCGCTGACCGACATCACCGCCCGCAAGAAGGCCGAGGCCTACCTGGAATTCCTGGGCAAGCACGACGAGCTGACCAAGCTGCACAACCGCGCCTACATGGTCGATGAACTGAACCGCCTGGAGCGCAAGGGCCCCTTCCCGGTCAGTGTGATCGTGGCCGACCTGAACGGCCTGAAGGAAGTCAACGATGAGCTCGGCCATGCCACCGGCGATGGCCTGCTGCGCCGGGTGGGCGAAGTGCTGGGCAAGGCGGTCGAACGTCCGGGCAGCGTGGCGCGCACCGGTGGCGACGAATTCGCCATCCTGCTGCCGGCTACCGACGAGCGCGGCTGCCAGTTGCTGATGGACCAGATCCAGAAGCTGGTGGAGATCAACAACCAGTATTACTCCGGCGTGACGCTGAGCCTGTCCATGGGCGCGGCCACCGCCACCCCGGGTGAGCGCCTGGAGCACGTGGTGCAACGTGCCGATGCCTTGATGTATGAAGCCAAACGCCACTTCTATGCCAGCAGCCCCAGCCTGGAGCGCCGCCATCCCGGCGACTGAAGCCCCCCCCCCCCCCCCCGCCACTCCCGCCACCCCCGCCAGCCTCCAGCTCGCTGACGGACTGCGGCAGGAAGAACTGGCCCTGGCCGTCGGCGCCGAAACACTGGCGGCCGACCTCATCCGTGCCGCGGACGGCCAGGCCGTCCATACCCTGGTGCTGCATGGTGCCGGGCAAGGCAACCGGCAGCGCCAGTGGCCGCTACGCCAGACCCTGGCCCGGCTGGGATGCGCCAGCGCGGCCATCGATTTTTCCGGCCACGGCGCCAGCAGCGCCGTGCATCCCAATTCCCTTTCCAAACGGCTGGCTGAAGCCCAGGCGGCGCTGGAGCGCTGCACCGTCGGTCCACGCACTGTGGTGGGCGTGAGCATGAGCGGGGAAATCGCCCTGCGCCTGGCCTGCCGACCCGACAACCAGATCACCCACGTGGTCACGCTGGTGGGTGCCATCTATGATGGCGCCGCCTTTGCCCTGCCCTTCGGACCGGCATTCAGCACAGCCCTGCGCCGCCCCGGCAGTTGGCGCGAGGCCGAGGTACTGGAGATGATCTCGCACTACCGGGGACGCATCACGCTGGTGCGGGGCAGCGAGGACGCCGTGATTCCCGCCGAGGTGGCGGAGCTGGTGCGGCAACACGCCACGGCGGCGGACTGCCGCATCATCGACCTGCCCGGTGTCGATCACCGCATCAGCGAACGCAGCCAGCACGATGCCGCCCTGCGCGAGCAATTGGCCAGGCTGATTGCGGGAGGAAGCGCGTGAGCGCTCAGGCGGTGGTGGAAATGAGACCGCCGACGATGCCCTGATTGATCAGGTCGCCAACGATGGTGCTGGTGAGGCCAGGATCGGACTTGAGCAGCGACGACAGATCGGATGTCAGGCCACTGTTGCCGCTGAATTGCCCGTTGCCGTCATAGATGCCGGAGGTCGTCGGCGGGGTCGTGATGCTGGCGAGGATGCCCTGGTAATAGGACTGGCTGGCCTGGTTCTGGGTCAGGTCTGGGGAGGTATTGTCGGCCGAACCGGCGCTGACGATAGCATCAAACAGGCCGGCGGCATTGTAGGTCAGGGCATTCTGCCCCTGGCCACTGCCTGCGCCCGCGCCGCCCAGGCTGACGATCACCGAGGCATCGGTCGACAATTCGATGGCCTGCGCCACCGCTGCCGGATTGTCGCTGGCCTTGACCGGATTGCTGGCGCCACTCTCTGCGGGAAGACCGTAGGAGTTCAGACTACCCAGCGATGTCAGTGTGGTATCGATTGCCATGATCTATTTTCATTCATGTCGCGATTGCGAACTATGAAGAAATATATAAAGCGATGAACGCAGTTTAGCAAAAACTTGCCGGATGTGAAGGCGACCCCAAAAAACCGCACTGGCCCGGAAGCAAAACACCCGGCACGGGGCCGGGTGTCTGCGTAGCTGGCATGGTCATGACCATGAAGGGCCATGACCCGGACAACTCAATGCGGCTCGTCCCCGTGCTCATCCTTGGTCTGCACGATGCTGACCGGGCGGCCCTTGAGACGGCGCCAGAGATAGACGCCATAGCCGGACAGGCCGTACAGCACGAACAGGCCGAACAAGACCTTGGACGGATCGCTGGAAATGAGCACCAGCGCCACCACCACCAGCAGTGCGGCGATGAAGGGGACCGGCTTGCGGAAATTGACGTCCTTGAAGCTGTAGAACGGCACATTGGTCACCATGGTGATGCCGGCGTACAGGGTGATCACCCAGCCGTACCAGCTGAGGTCGGTACCGGCAAAGCGCAGGTCATCCATGAGCCAGACGAAACCGGCCACCAGTGCCGCTGCGGCCGGGCTGGGCAAGCCCTGGAAGTAGCGCTTGTCGACCACCGCGATATTGGTGTTGAAGCGCGCCAGCCGCAGCGCGCCACCAGCGCAATAGACGAAGGCCGCCAGCCAGCCCAGCTTGCCCATGCCGCGCAGCGACCATTCGTAGACCACCAGCGCCGGCGCGGCACCGAAGGAGACCATGTCGGACAGGCTGTCGTACTGGGCGCCGAACTCGCTCTGGGTATTGGTCATGCGGGCGACCCGGCCGTCCAGGCTGTCCAGCACCATGGCCACGAAGATGGCGATGGCGGCATAGTCGAACTTGAGGTTCATCGCCATCACGATGGCGTAGAAACCGCAGAACAGCGCGGCCGTGGTGAAGGCATTGGGCAACAGGTAGATCCCGCGCGACCGGCGCCGCACCACCACCTGCCCGGATTCGTCCAGTTGCGCCGCCTTGGGCTTGCGCAGGGATTTCGGGAAGGGAATGCCGGCCTTGGCCTTGCGTCGTCTTAGTGTTGGCATCGATGTCCAGTAGAGGTTATGCAGAAAACCACCCGCCTCATCCATACAGCGGCGGGTGCAGGCTATGCAGGTGTGATCAGAGTTCGGCCAGAATGGTTTCGGTCGCGGAAACCTTTTCACCCACGCTGACCTTGGGGATAGCGGTCAGCGGCAGGTACACGTCCACCCGCGAGCCGAAGCGGATGAAACCGTAGCGCTGGCCACGGGCCAGGGTGTCAGCGGCCTTGACGTAGCACAGGATGCGGCGGGCGATCAGGCCGGCCACTTGCACGCAGGTCACGCTGTGACCGCTGGTGGTGGTGATGGCCAGGGCATTGCGCTCGTTTTCCAGCGAGGCCTTGTCGAGGTCGGCATTGACGAACTTGCCGGGGAAATATTGCACCTTCTCGATCTTGCCATCCACCGGAGAACGGTTGGAGTGGACGTTGAAGACGTTCATGAAGACGCTGATCTTCAGGGCTTCACGGTCAGCGTAGGGATCATGGGCACGGGCCACCACCACGATACGGCCATCGGCCGGCGACAGCACCGCATTGGCGGCCTGCGGGATCACGCGCGGCGGATCGCGGAAGAACTGCAGCACGAACAGCGCAATGATCCACAGCGGGAAGGACCAGGCGCCGCAGAAATAGGTGGCCAGCAGTGCCACGACCACGGCGATGGTCAGGAAGGGCCAGCCTTCGCGGGCGATAATGGGGTGGGGATAGTGGTTATTGTTCAATGTTGCTCCAATGATCGCGTAGTGCTCGCGGAAAGTTCAAAAGTAAAAGCGTGCCTATTCTAGTCCAGCGCCCGTTAAATGCAACGAAATGCGCCGCCCGGGGCGCTTGGCGGGCGCTATTTGACGGTCTGGGAGAGGTTTTGCCAATCCGCCCGCGGGGCGGGTCGACACCGGCGGTGGCTGTCGACCCGGGAGGGGCGGTGGCGGCCGTACAGACGAGCGGCCGCTAGCGGGGCTGGGGATGCGAGAAGCTGAACTTCAGTTCATTGCGCGCCAGACCTTTCGGTCCGGTCAACTGCATCTGGCCGACCAGCACGGTCGCTTCGACGTCGGCATAGTCAAAACCGGTCACCTCGGTGACCTGGCGCAGGTCACCCTGGCTGCGCTGCTGAGGTTCGTCGGCGATGATACCGGCAGGTTCCTTGCCCAGCGGCGCACAGGCCTTGATGTCGTTGACCATGCGCTGGTAGGCGCGCCCCAGGTCTGCCGGTGACGCCAGGCGCCAGACGCAGGAATAGACGGAGGAGTTGCTGGAGATGGTACAGACCTCGGCTCCATCGAGCATGAAATTGGACAGGTAGACGGGGCCACGTTTGTCGCCCTTGACGACCGAGTCCTGACCATCCTTCTTCCAGCCGTCGAAATGCGAGGGGGCCTGCTGCTGCATGGCCCGCAGGTCGGCACAGATGTCGGCATGGGCGCTACCGGCCAGCAGGACGGCCGCGACGGGAAGGATGAGCTTGGCGATGTTCCGCATGTTGATCCTTAAAACGGAAAGGGAGGCCGATTATAGCCTCCCTCCCCTGTCAGCCCGTGCGGGCTGACAGTTCTTGACACCGGTCCTGCCTACTTGAACCGCACCTTGCCGACCAGACGCATGTTGACGGTGGATTCGCCCGGCTCGAAGCTGGGTTCGGCCACGCTGGCGTTTTCCTGCACCATGTCCGAACGCATCATGGCGGCCTTGGCCATGGGGGCGGCAGCCGGCGCCGCATAGTTGCCCGAGCCTTCGAAGTCAACTGTCTCGATCACGGCGTCCGACGGAGCGCGATGCATGGCGTTGGCGATGAAGCCGATACGCTCTTCCAGGTTGCGATAGGTGGCGTTGACCAGGGCCGCATCCAGCTTGCGGGCAGCCGCCGGGCTCAGTCCGAACTGCAGGCCGTTCAGGTTCAACAGGCTCTGTGCCGACGCCACAGTTTTGGGCAGTGCGCTCAGGTTCTCGGTGGTCATCTCCAGGTACTGGCCGACGCGCCAGCCCACCACTGCGCGGGCCTTGGCCGGCTGACGCGGTTGTTGGGGCGTGACCTGGGGCGGCTCGGCATAGACCGCATAGGTGTAGTAGCCGTAGCTCTTGAGCGTGGCTTGCGGGTCCTGGCGCTTCAACAGCTCGATGCCCTGCTTCATCTTCTGGTTCACACGGGAGGCGGCGGTGGCCTTGTCCTTGTCTTGCTCTTCGACCTGCAGGGTCACGCGGGCCTGGTCATTGGGTACGCTGATCTCGCCATTGGCGGGAACCACTACCATGGTACCGGTGGTGGCGACGGCAGCCGGCATGCTGCCCTGGGCTTGCGCCGGAGTCTGCGCCTGGACCTGCGATGCCAGGCAAGCGGTCGCCAAAGCGGCGCCCAACATCAGTTTGCGGGAAGGTGTCATAGGGGATCCTCTTTATTCTTGGTCGTGGACGGGTGATGATAACTTCATATTCAAGTCATTCACCCTGCACTTCGACGACTGCCCATCCGCTTGGTTCTTGGGCAAATGCAACAAGCGGTAACGACACAGCCCTTCAGCTCGCGCCCCCGTCATCCGCATCGATGTGCAGGGGTGCAGGGGCGAAAAAAAACGCCACGGCGAACCGTGGCGTTTTTTTTCCACAAGTGGCAGATCAGTTCTTGCTTTGATCGACCAGCTTGTTGGCCTTGATCCAAGGCATCATGGCGCGCAGTTTCTCGCCCACGATTTCGATCTGGTGTTCGGCGTTGATGCGACGACGCGACATCAGGGTCGGTGCACCGGCCTTGTTTTCCAGGATGAAGCTCTTGGCGTATTCGCCGGTCTGGATGTCTTCCAGCACCTTCTTCATCGC